>JAQUGU010000032.1:0-5688 GCA_028683995.1 Syntrophomonadaceae bacterium
ATGATTATAGACTTAATGGTCAGGGGGCTGAATTACGGAAAGAACTAAAATACTGGTTATCGCATAAAGCCATCGAAATAATTGAAATGTCTCCCTCATCAACCAGAAATTCAGCATATCTTAAGGCGGGTTATTATATTGCTGAGCACAGTGATGTTTTAATCGCCATCTGGGATGGCAATGAACAAGAAGACAGTTCCATAACAGTTCAAATTGTTGATAAAGCCGAAAAGCTAAATAAACCCGTCTGTCATATCTGGGCGGACAACTTTGAATTGGACCCAATGAATACGAAAATCAGAGGCAAATGTGGTCAAATACGCTATAAGAATTTTGATGGCCATGAGGAAGGTAAATGGAAGTGATTTGACCGGAGGTATCCTGTAGGGGATGTCGCGGGTGTCGCGGGCGGGGGTGTCGCGGGGGTGTCGCGGGGACGGTTCTCGCGACACCAACACCTGCTGTTTCAACAATAGTGTCAAGAGAACCGTCCCCATGACACCGGGACTATTCTTCCTGGACACATTCATCCAGAGAAGGCAAATCGTCTTCCAGGTACCGTGGCTCTCCCAGGTCGTTGATTTGAATATTACCGGCCTGACCGTACTGGTAAAGCTGATCCAGGAATTCCACAGCGGCACGGATTCGGGTTCTTAATAGATAGCCCCGGGTTTCGGTAGCCTTTAGCACTTCGCGCACATCCAGCTGCGGCGTCCAGCCGTAGGCACGACCATGAAAATCCTGCACTTGTTCCAGAACCCCGAGAATTTCATCCTGGTTCAAGGGCTGCAGCTGCGGAGCTGCTACAATATGGTTGAGAACCTTTTCGATTGGTTCCCGTTCCGCGCGATCCACATAGACAGTAGCCATGTTTTCAAAATCGTGCTTGGATTCCACTACATCTTCCACATAGGATGCCCCCAGGGCAAACATGGTAAAAGTGGATTCCAGTCGCGAATATTGCTCGGGGAAAAGGAAAGAAGCCATATTCTTATAAGCGGTGAGACGGGCCTTCTTGCCCAGTCTACCCAAGAGCTCGGTTTCATCAAACAGTATCACCCAACCGTTATAACCCAGCAGTTTAAACAGATGGCTTAACGTGGCCAAGTAATCCATACTGTGACGGGTCTTGCTGAAGGGCACCGAGAAACGCACGGTTTGAGCAAAAATTCTTTTGTAAATCTGACGCAAGCGAGAATTAGTTATGAAGTCGCCTTCCAGATCTGCCATGAGTAAGTACTTGTCATCTGGATCATCAACACTTAAATAGGATCTGAAAACATAGAATAGCTTGTCGGTTTCGAGGTGTTTGCTGGTAAAGGATAATATATCCTGAGCTATTGGACTATTGGGGCTAATGTCCTGCAACACATGTTGAAATCCGGGCTGCAGCCGTTGGGGCAGATAAGTGTTGCTGACCAGTTTTTGGTAAGCCAGGTAGAGCTTATCAAACGGAGTTTCTTTGCTCAGGGAAACCAGGCTGACAACCATATTATTGCTATGCGCTAAATTGAATACGGTATTTAAAAGGTGCGTTTTACCTTCTCCGTATTTGCCGGAAACCACCATGCCGCTGGATTCTCCGGTATCTCTGACCCGATCCAATTTACGGGAGACCTGCTCCATTAATTCGGGTCGGGCGGAGGAGAAATAGTGTCCCACAGCCCGGGAAGATACTCCCGAACGCAAGGCCTCAATTACCTTTTGGGCTTCAAAATCCATTATTGCTCGACTCCTTCCTGAACAGTGGTCAGATTTACCTGCCGGGGCAGAGATACTTTGCCAAACCGAGCCCGAGCGTGGAGTTCTTCGGCAGTGCTCAGCGTTATGGGCCGGGCTCCTGAATCTAGACGATTAATCACTGAGGCCAGGCGAGCAGACATTTCCACTATGTTTTCGGGTGTGTAGACTTCGTCAATTAGGCGGTCTAAATCCACAATGTCGGCGAAGCGGTTAAAACGGGCACCCTCTATTTCGTTCTGGATACGCATCCACAACGCTTGATAAGATTTCAAACCGGCCCTGTCATCGTCTATCAACCGGCGCTCAAATGAAAAAACAAACATGGTATTTTTCAAGGTATCTATTTCATCAATCAATTCCCGAATACTCTCATAGGCATCCTCACGCTTCAAACGGGTGTAACGTATAGTTTCGGTACTATCTGCTCCGACCAGAATCTCCATATCGTCAATAGATATTACCAGCCCCTTGTAACCTGCCAGGCGACAGACTTCTACCAGCGAGCGCAGCATATGACGAGCATTATATTTGGTGATTCTACTGGGAGACAGGCCCAGGCGACGCAGAGAAGGCAGACGAGCTTCCCGGCTTCCTTCCAACCATAAGAGCAACAGGCGGCAACTGGGTTCCTCCAGGGTGGGGTAGCCCAGCAAACTCCCAGTCAAAAGGGAGCAAGCCAGGGCAAAGTTATTATCTATGAGTGGGTTGGCCAAAAATAGCTGCTCAAGTTGCTGGCGTATTTCCCGTTTGGTCAAAGGATCCAGCTGTCCCTGACTGGACAGATAGTCAGCAAAAGTCATATCCTCGGGAATTTCAGCCGGGTTATAGCCCAACTGCCGAATAACCTCGCAACAGCATGGTTGCAAACACTCCATCAGGTTGACCTGGTGTAAAACCGCCACATAGATTTCTTTAAAATCATGGATCCATACTTCCCGAGCCGAAAGGCTAACCGGAATATAGCCCATGTTATCTGCTTCCATAGCCAGCATTTCCAGGAAATGAGTTCTTCCACTTCCGGTTCGACCGGTTAAAAACTTTATTTTGCTGCCTCCCTGGGACAGATAGTCAGCCAGATATTTTTCCTTCCAAAAATCCAATATGAAATCGCTACCCACAGATATCTCCTGCAGGATTTCGCGATTACCAGGAGGCTGTCCCTGTTTTAAAAGAGCCAGGGCTGATTTAATATCGTTATCCAAAGCTATTCCTCCCTATCAGCTCAAAGCCAGGTCAGGCGTTGCCGCTTCGAAAAAGCGAATGGTGGCTAGATACTGCTCCCGGCCCTCCTGATCAAGAATGCGGATAGCCTTATTTATGTTGCGGCTGGGGCCAAACTGAAACTGCCGTCCATCCTCGGTGAAATGCAAATCTGAGGCATAAAGTCGGGCCAGGTCAAAAGCGAAGCTCTGCTGGTCGTAGTCTCTGCGAAATCGTCGCATAGGGGTCAAAAAATTGTAGAGACTCTTCAGATAAATGTCTCCCACCGCTGCAGCTTGCGGTTTACCCTGGTTTTGTTTCAACAGCGCCAGGTCATAAGCAGATGCCAATTCCTTGATGAAAACACGGGGATCAAACGAGACCCGCAGCATTTTATCCCGATGGGTCTTTACCTCCTGTACAAAGACCAGGGGGCGTAAACACTGAACCCGTTTGCGATCCAGGTATAAATCCAGGTTTTCAACATCCACCTTGACCCGGAAAGGAAACATTTCATAAGTGGGAAAGTCGCCTTTTACGTCAACCTCCAGGCTTTTACAATAGCCCAGCACCTGTTCTGCGAAGTCTCCGTTTTCTACATAGGCACGAATCCCGAAATCATCAACCTGGCCCTGCATGCTGACCAGCAACGCCTCCTGTTCCTGCAGGAGACTGCGCATTGCTCCTATATCACGAGTCCAGCTCTTGAGATCGCCTTTATCTAAATCTTTACTCAGGCGCTTAAATAGTTTTTGCAGATTGCTGATTTTATCCTTTAGATCCCTTTCCGATGGTAGTACCTGTTTCAATAACTCCTCATAATCTGCCATTTCAATCGCTCCTTTATGTAATCAATTTATTTTTACTATCGTTTTGAAAAATCGACTTGCACAGGAATCCTTTTTGGCAATTATACTCAGGTGATACTCCTCTTAAAAGTCCTAAAATAAATTTCGACACCCGCTAATTATTTCCTTCTAACAAACTTGGGACTTGACTCCGAGTTATGGTTAAGTTATTGATCTTGCCGCCATAATCCAATGGTGTCATACTAAGATTATACAAAAGATATATTAAGATTATCGGGAATAGGTGAGAAAATAACATGGGTTTAATCCATAATGAAAATTCTATCTGGCTGATGACCTCCAGTTCCAATATTTATGGTTCGTTGCGCAAAGATTTGTTTCCCTGGCAGATGGAATGCCTGAATATCTGGTTTCAGAACCAGGGGCGAGGCATTGTAAATGTAGTCACCGGTGCTGGGAAAACCGTACTGGCGCTAGGGGCAATTGCCAGGCTGGAATCCGCATTATCCGCAGCGCCCGGACTGAGTTTGAAAATTAAAATTGTAGTTCCCAAAATATTTCTTGCCCATCAATGGGCGCAGACATTGCAGGACGATCTGGCTATTTCCCGTGAAGATATTGGGATTTATTCCGGGGTGCATAAAGCTCCTCCCCACCGCAAGTATATGATCTATGTGGTAAACTCGGCCCGCTACACATTGGCTCGGCATTTGTTGGAAGACTACCGGGATGGTTATGCCATATTGCTCATTGCTGATGAATGTCATCATTATAGTAGTCCGGAAAATTCACGTATATTTGATTTCATTGAAAAAATCTCCACCGGTGCTGCACCTTCGCGTTACTATGCCCTGGGTTTATCAGCAACTCCGGAAACAGCCGCCTATCAGGAGAAACTAGTTCCGGCGCTGGGTCCCGAGATATTCAAATATGGATTTGCTGATGCGCTGAATGCCAATATCATTAGCTCCTTCGCAATCTTCAATCTGAAGCTGAAATTTACCCAGTACGAAGAACAACAATATGTGGACTTAAGCGAGCAGCTTACCCGAGCCCTGGAGAGACTAATGCAGCTTTGCCCTTTCCTGAACGGTTTAAGCAGTCAGCAGTTTTTCGCCACCCTGGAGCAGTTGGCCCAGGCATCTGAGGATTCAACCATAGCAGGACTGGCTCGTTCAGTACTCGTTCTGGCCATTAATCGAAAAGATGTAGTCTATCGGGCCGAGTCCCGCATAAGTTGTGTACAGAACCTGCTTACCCGGATTCCGCAGACTTCGAAAGTATTGATATTTAATGAAAGAATTGAAGTGACCGAAACCATCTACGAACGCTTGCAGCAGCAATTTCCCGGACAAGTGGGACGTTATCATTCGGAAATGGATGAGGGGAGTAGAAAAATCATGCTGCGTAAATATCAGGACTCGGAAATTCGTATACTGGTGAGCTGCCGGGCATTGGATGAAGGCCTGAATGTTCCGGAAACCGATGTTGGTATAATCGCTTCGTCCACCAGCAGCAACCGGCAACGTGTTCAGAGACTGGGCAGGATATTACGCCGTTCAGGGCAAGAGCATACGGCCTGCCTGTATTACCTCTATATAGGTTCATCCAACGAAGAACAGGAATTGCTGACTGACATAAGTCAGGAACTGGCGGGGGTGATTCCGATGCTGGACCTGGATTATGAGCAGGAGAACCAGTCCTTCCTGCATCCTGCCTACCAGGCTTTAGCTGATCGAGTTCTGGATTATGCTCATCGAAAAGCTTGGAGTTCCAAAACCGTCAGCGAGATAGAAAGAAACCTGGAACGGGGCAAACTGGGTTGCGATTGGTGGGCTTCGGAAAAGGCCTGCAGTTTGCGTATCCAGTCAGCACCCTCCCGCTCAGAGCGCAATTATTGGATAACCATGCGACTACTGGTACAAGCCAGCCTTGG
>JAQUGU010000032.1:5788-12119 GCA_028683995.1 Syntrophomonadaceae bacterium
GGCCCTATGTTTTGTCAGATGTAGTAGTCGTTTGCATGAGTTCGACTTGACCAGATCATTTTTGCGGGTTTATAATAAACAAAACTGAACGAACGTTCAGTCAGAAAAATGGGTTGATTATTTGCTTAATGATAAAATGCAAGAAAAAAAACAAAGAATTTTAGAGTGTGCCCTGGATTTGTTTGTAGAAAAAGGTTACGTAAACACGCCGGTTAGAGATATTATTGAAAAGTCCGGTTATGGCACCGGGACCTTTTATAAACATTTCAATAATAAGGAGGATTTGCTGAAAACCTTACTAACTGATTTTTTAGAACAAATTATTAATAGTGTTAACAATTATTTCAAAGAAGAAGATGACCTGTACTTGCGCTTTATTGAAACCAAGAGGGTAATGCTTAATGTGTTTATCCAAAATAAAAAACTGTCGGAAATATTTAGCCGGGCTCCGGGAATCAGTGACGCAATAGATGAGTGTTTGAATGAGTTTGATAATAAGTTCTTGCAGTTTACCAGCAGGAATATTCAGTTTGGAATTGATAAGGGCAATTTTCGGGATTTGCCGGTACTACCAATTGCCAGTTCAACGCTGGCGATGATAAAATATGCGGTATTTAAATGGGTAGTAAGCAAAGATATAAATGAAGAGGAAATGATTGATATGGTCATATCGTTTCACCAATCATTGGCCATAGGTTTGGTCAAAAACAACTGTTGCAGAAATTAAATTTGTATGGGGAGGATTTGCTATGGGACAAAGTAATAACAATGACAGCCGGAAAATTGAAGATTTAAATCAGGAGGAGTTGGCCCGTTTTATTATCAATATGGGTCATCGTATGGCCGTGCATTACACCTTATGGTTCCGGGAAATAGAACATCAGTTAGGCATGGAACGGGCCTTGGATTTGCTGGAAGAGGTAGAGGGAAAAATTAATAAGATTCAGATGGAACGTCTGGGGAAGACTTTAGGTTTCGAAGTAAAGGATGGAATTCCTGAACCGCTGCTAAAATTACCACGGGAAAAGCTGGTGGAGTTAACCGGGGAAATAGGTAAAAATTGGCTGGCTATGGATGGTCTGTGGTTTCAAGCGGTGGAGAAGGTTTATGGCATGAATGACGCCAAACGTTGCAATGATTCTTGCTGGGGGCGTTATTCGCAGGTTGAAGCCAGGTTGATTAAGAAATTCCTGGGTCTTCCTAAAAAAGCCGGTATTGATGGATTAAAGCGAGCCCTGGCCTTTCGCATGTATGCTCAGATAAATGTCCAGTCTATTATTGAAGAAAGTCCCAACAGCATTGTTTTCCAAATGAATGATTGTCGGGTACAATCAGCCCGCAAGCGTAAAGGACTGGCAGATTATCCCTGTAAATCAGCAGGTTTAGTGGAGTACAGCCGTTTTGCCTGGGCGATAGATGAACGCATCCGCACTGAATGTGTCGGCTGTCCGCCTGACGAGCATCCCGATGATTGGTTTTGCGCCTGGCGTTTCGTTTTAGAGGAAGACAATTAAACTCTAATATAAAAGCGGTATTTGGTTTCTAGAACCGAATACCGCTTTTGAATTGTGTTGCCAGATCGCATTGCAGGAATGACAGCCTAGCTCATATTACAAAATAATGTAATATACTTATTTATTATCAATTATTTTTAAAGAAAAGATTGCCTTAACTGCAAGCAAAACACCTAAAATGGTGTATTATAGACAAAAGAAAACAGTGACGGAGGATTAATTACATAATGTTTAAGCCCCAACTTGCTTTTAAAAATTCAAAGATACCTGAACCGGGTAGGCATATAATAAAAACCCCGCCAACAATGCTGCTGGTTATACTGTTAAATCTCTTTTTCTTTTCTTTCCTGCTCAGTGCCAGCGCCGCTACCGGCATTATAAACATTGATAACGTAAACATTCGTTCCGGTCCCGATACTACTTATGATGTTGTTGGCATGCTTAATCAGGGAACTGGGGTGGAAATACTGGGTAGCGAAAAGAACTGGTACCAGATAAAAACGGAGCAGTTTAATGGTTGGGTACGTAACGACCTTATTAACCTGCAAAAAGAATATCAAGTAGAAGTCACCGTTAACGGGGTTAACCTGCGCTCCGGCCCGGGTACCAATTACGATATTGTCGGCTCGGCCAACCAGGGAGAAATCCTTACCCTGCTGGATGTTAATGGTGACTGGTATCAGGTTAAAACCTCTGCCGGTTTGCCGGCATACATAAAAGCAACATTTACTGAAAAAGCTGAAAAGGCTACTCCTGTACCTGTTGTCAGTCAGCCAGCTCCGGTTGCCTCGACAGCTGTTAGTCAGGTAGAAGTTATTTCGGGTAATGTCTACCTGCGCAGTGGTCCCGGTCCCAACTTTGATAATGTAGGGAGTGTTTCCGGAGGTGATATTCTTTCCGTACTGGGTCAGGAAGGTGACTGGTATAAAATAAAGAAGGCTGATGGCAGCAGCGCTTACATAGCCGGATGGCTGGTTCATTCCACCAACGCCGCTGTTCCTACCCTGGCAACACCAAACAGTAACCCTGCCGCTGTTCCTGCCCTGGCAATACCTAATAGTAATCCTGCCGGTGTACCGCAAGTGATATTTGACGGGCGTCAATTGACATTTGAAGTACCACCCATTATAGAAAACGGCCGCACCCTGGTACCTCTGCGGGCAATATTCGAGGCCATGGGAGCAAGTGTAAGTTGGGATAACAATACCCGCACTGCCACTTCAGTCAAGGGGACTACTACGGTAGTTTTACCTATTGGCTCCACCCGCCCGACGGTAAACGGGCAGGTTTGGCCCCTGGAGGTACCGGCTAAAATTGTAAAGAATCGTACCCTGGCTCCCTTGCGCTTTGTGGGTGAAGCCTTTGGCGGTAAAGTAGACTGGAATAACAGCACCCGCATTATAACTATCACCAGTCCTGCCAGCACGGGAAGCCGCGCCAGCAGCCTGGTAATACGAGATAACAATACCAACCTGCACAGTGGCCCTGCCACTACTTACGATGCCGTTGACAGCGCCAGCCAGGGTGAGAAACTGGCTATCCTGGCGCAGAGGGACGGCTGGTACCAGGTCAGCCGGGGTGGGCGTACTGCCTGGGTAGCAGGCTGGGTAGTTTACCTGGACGGGGAAGGGAACGAACCCCTGTCCCCGGAAAAACCTATCGAAGAGCCGAAGCCGGAACCTCCACCCAAACCTAAAAAACCCAGCCCGGGAGTAATATGGTTATCTCTTAATGCAGACGAAAATGGTTTACTAATAGTTATGGAATCTGGTGCCAAACTGGATGCTGATATCAGGGAGAGCAGTAGTACCGTAACCTATGAGTTTAAAAACCGGCAGATTGAGGGGCTTAATCTGGTTAAGCAACCCCTGGGCAGTGGCGAAATCAAGGCCAAAGCCAGGAACGTAGGAGATAATACTATAGTAGAAATAGAGTTCCCCTATAACACCCAATACCAGACCGCCAGTGAAGAAGGCGGCAAACGGGAAGTATTTATCATTTCCAACTCTATATTGGATGTACAGCGTAAAAGCATTGGCAGCAGCGGCGAGCGCCTGGTTATAAAGACCCTTACCCCGGCTCAATTCAGCAGAAGTAAGAGCGGGGAGATTATTGAAGTTCGGTTGGAAGGAGTTCAGAAAGGCAGAGCCCAGGACGATTATCAGTTTAATGATAGTAACCTTATTAATAATATAACATTCAGGGAAATACCCGGGAAAACGGGTGGAACCAGTACCATAATCCGGGTTACCACCAGCGGCGACCTGGGTAAATATACGGTAGGCCAGAGTACGGATGGGCGCGATATCAACATATTACTGGTAAACCAGGGGCAAATCAAGGCTCGGCGTGACAACCTGGTAGTTCTGGATCCGGGTCATGGGGGCAAGGATACCGGAGCCCGCGGAGCTAATATCAATGAAAAGGATGTAAATTTGAAAATAGCACTAAAAGCAGGTGAATTGCTAAAGCAGAAAGGTATTGAGGTGGAATATACCCGTAATACTGATATATACCTGGAATTGACGAAAGATCGAGATGAAATCAGTGAGATTGCCAACCGGCTTAATCCGGCACTATTTGTTTCCATACATTCTAACGGTGTTCCGGGAAACTCTGCTGCCCAGGGTACTGAGACCTATTATTATGCCCCGGTGGAAAATGACCTGCTCTTCCTGCAACTGGATGAGCGCAAATCCCTGGCCGAAAACCTGCAACGCCAGCTAATAGCCAAACTGAAACGTCCCGACCGGGGAGTTAAACAAAATTCCTATTGGGTTTTAAAACACACCACCATGCCCTCTGCTCTGGTAGAAGTAGCCTTCCTCAGCAACCCTGAGGAAGAAAGTCTCTTGCAACAGGAGTATTTCCTGGATTTGGCCGCTCAGGCCATAGCCGACGGGATTGCAGCGTATATGGGGAAATAATAGGTGGCTGCGTATGCCCTTCACGGTATGGCCTCTGGCCATGGGTGGCTAGTATGAAGAAATTATGGATTATTGGGGAGTTGCGGTTGATGGTAAGGAGGTAACAGAAATAATTGTCGCACATTTATAATTTATCTAATCCAAGTCAGAAAAGAAACAAAAACCATTTTTTCCTTTGCTTTTTACGCTGTACATGGCTATATCAGCGTTTCTAATCAAAGTTCGGGCATCATCGCCGTCTTCAGGATAAATGCTGATTCCCATACTGGCGGATAAATAAACCTCATTTTCCTGAAACGAATAAGCTTGCGTGAAATCATTTTTTATCTTGGTGGCAATGGTTATAACATCGGCCCGGCTTTTTATGCCGGGAAAGAGCAACAAAAACTCGTCTCCGCCTAATCGGGCCAGGGTATCGCTATTTCGAAGCAAGAGTTTCAGTCGTTTAGCTATGTTTTGCAGGATTAGGTCACCGGCTTCATGGCCAAAACTATCATTAATCTCCTTAAACCCGTCCAGATCCAAGAACATTACTGCAAATCTCTCTCCATTTCTTTTGGCCAGTTGGAGAATACTGTTCACCCGGTCATTAAACAGGTTGCGATTAGGCAAACCGGTAAGTGAATCATGCAGGGCTTGATATATAGAGACGACTTCAGAGGCTTTGACTTGCTCGTATTCCAGTTCAATTTCCTTTATTATATTTTTTAACCCTTTTACCCGGGTGTAATGGCCGGTCATATCTGTAATTTGAATTAGAACATATTTATTACCGCAATCATAAATGGGTTCAACCAGCATATTCTGGCGCACATTATGTTGTACATCTTCTGCCGGGGGGATAAAGGTTTTATGTAAGGCGCCGGAACAGAATCGGCTTTGTCCATTAAACAGGGCATTGTTTAAAATAGCCAAATAAGTTTTACTGGCGAACCGGGGATAAACTTCAAGCAGGTTTATTCCTATCATTGTCTCTGCGCTATAACCGGTCCACCGTACCAACCAACTATTCCATAAAACAATGTTAAAATCCTGGTCTATAATAATAATCCCCAAGTTTACCTTATCAATAGCTAAACATACCAGTTGATGCATAGTTAAGCCTCCAGTAAAGCATCAATTTTTTCAAGCAACCAGGTAACCGAATTCATGCTCAATGCTATCAATACAAAACCGTTAACCTGGGTTTCCGATAGTAGAAAAGTAGTATGTAACAACAATATATAAGTACTATCTTTGAGTATAATCTTACTATCCGATTCGGAAATGGCAATCAACTCGATATCAGGGAGAGAATACTGTACCCTGGTATCCATGAAATTACTTAATTCTCCTATTATAGCGTTAAGAATTACATTGCTAATTTCCTTTAATACATCAAAATCAGTATCAAAAAACTCCAATAAACCCTCATTTTCCGTAATGGTCACATCTTCACCCAGGCATACATTAACCAGCAATTTGGCCTGCTCAGCAGGAAATATTAAAAAGGCCTTTCCTTGCAGTTTTTGCCCAAAGCCAATGGAAGAAGATATAATATGTCCGGGAGAAAAAATAGGAGGTAAATGCTTGCTGGGTTGGCCTTCCTGAGTGACGGCTATCAATTCAATTTCGGGAACCGACAGAATAATTCGTTGATTAACCATTTCCGATAACAGACTTGCTGCCTTGCCGATATACACGTTAATTATCTCGGTAAGTGCATCTTTTTGCATCGAATCAAGCATGGGTAGTCTCCTTTATTAAAGTAATTAGTTTACCTGCTGTTTCATCAGTCAGCGGCTTGTTAAAAAACGCTAAAGCTCCCAGCTTAAAGACTTCTGCGCGGGTAGATTTTTGAATGTCGGCTGAAATTACAATAATATTGGCTTCCTTGTCATATTCCTTAAT
>JAQUGU010000244.1 GCA_028683995.1 Syntrophomonadaceae bacterium
GATTCATTATAATGCGGTTCCCAGTTGTATTTTTACCTTTCCGGAAATTGCTACGGTAGGTATGAGTGAAGAAGAATGCGTAAGCCGGGGGATAAAGTACCGGGTGGGCAAATTTAACTTTGCCGCCAACGGTAAGGCTATGACCCTGGGTGAAACTGACGGTCTGGTCAAAGTAATCGCCGGTGAGGACGATGTTATCCGTGGTGTGCATATCATTGGTCCTCACGCCAGTGATTTAATTCTGGAGGGAACCATACTGGTAAAAGAAGGGGTAAAGGCCTCAGACTTCGTCGGTACTATTCACGCCCATCCCACCCTGGGAGAAGCCCTGATGGAGGCCATTCTTGACATTAACGGGCAGGCCCTTCACCTCTCCTCCCGCAAACGCTAAGGTGGGACAAGGGGACAGGTCCCGTGTCCCACGGAGTAGGAGAAAAAGATGCTGGAAATAATTAATAGATCGAATGATCCGTATTTTAACCTGGCTCTGGAAGATTATCTGCTTAATCGGGGAGATATAAAGGAAGATATCTTCCTGCTGTGGCAAAATTCCCCGGTAGTGGTGGTAGGTAGGAACCAGAATACGGTTGAAGAAATAAATCAGAGTTTTATCCAGGAAAAAGGGATAGAAGTGGTACGCCGGATATCAGGTGGCGGTGCGGTTTACCACGATTTAGGCAATCTCAATTTCACCTTTATTGTAAATGATGCTCCTTCCCTTACCCTGGACTTTACCCGTTTCACCGCTCCAGTGATAAAAGCCCTGGAAACCATAGGGGTAAAAGCAGAAGACCAGGGGCGCAATGACATCAGTATAAAGGGTCGGAAATTTTCCGGTAATGCCCAGTGCCGCCAGCAGGGTCGGCTTATGCACCATGGCACCATCCTTTTTGACACTAACCTGGAGGATATGGAGCAGGCCTTAACCGTTGACTCCGCCAAGATAAGTTCCAAAGGAGTTAAATCGGTCAGAAGCAGGGTAACTAACATCACGGAACACATCTCGTCACCTGTAAGTATCGAAGAATTCCAGGATATTCTCAGCAGCACCATAGATAAGAATAGGGAGTGCCGGGAACTGAGTCCATCCGAGTTATCTATAGTCGAATCTCTACGGGATAATAAATTTCGCCGCTGGGAATGGATATATGGGTTTTCCCCCCCGTTTAATGTACGCAAATCCCAGCGCTTTGACTGGGGTAGTATAGATTTTCGTATCAACGTCATAAAGGGCCTGATAACAGATTGTAAAATCTACGGTGATTTTTTCGCCACTGGCGATATTAGTATAATTGAGCAGCAGCTTATCGGGGTACGCTACCGGGACGAGGACCTGCGCCAGGTTCTGGAACACATAAACCTGGCCGCCTATTTCCCCTCAGCCTATGTTAAAGATATAATTGAATTAATTAGAAAATAGACACTGAAGCCACTGCTACATTAATTGTACCGATAGGTACATCCGTGTCCCCGTAGGGGGAAAAATATGAATTACACTGAATTTTTATAAAAAACCTAATACCTTTTTGTAGGGGCAGACCCGTGTGTCTGCCCGGCCGACCACTGCAATCCCGCGGGCGGACACATGGGTCCGCCCCTACAGATTATGAGCTATTGTACAGGAAGAGCACGTAAAAACATTTTCACAGGTGGTTGCCGTGTGCCCTTTAGGGTAGGGCCACCGGGTTCCGCATCAAAATTAGGATGGGAAGGGAGATGAAAATATGAATATGCACCTGTTGCAGGGTAACACCTGGGCGATAAATTTTCCCAGTGCAGTTGGCATTTACGTTTTTCCCGATAATAGTTGCCTGCTGATAGATAGCGGTGCCAGTGAAGCCTTTGGCCGCCGCACCTTTAAAATCTTGGAAAATTGGGGTTTTCAGGTCCGGGCCTTATTTAACACCCACGCCCATGCCGACCACTGCGGTGGTAACCGCTATCTACAAGAAGCCACCGGTTGTGAAATATACGCATCTAAGATCGAGGCAGCGTTTATAGAAAATCCCATGCTAATACCTTATGGCCTTTATTCAGCCAGTCCGATAAAAGCGCTTAAAAACAAATATTTGATGCCGGAAGCTTCGAGGGTGGATTTTCTGGTTGAGGAAAGCGAGTTATTTATCGACAATGCTTGCTTCCAGATACTACCTCTTCCCGGTCATAGCCTGGGGCATACCGGAATCATTACCCCTGATGAAGTTGTATTTGCCGGTGACAGCCTGACCAGTATTGACATATTAAAGGGATTTCCGTTTTTGTACCTGGCTGATGTAGAAAAACACCTGGAAACCTTAAACACTCTGAAAAGCCTTAATATAGAGCAGGTATTTTTAGCTCACGGCGGTTTGCAGGATAATATTGTTGAGGTGATTGATTATAACTACCAAATTTTAATGAATTTGTTGGAATACATACTTGAAGTTATTGGCCAACCCCGGGGGCGGGAAGAAATACTACCCCTGATGGTGGAAGAATTCAACCTGCCATTAAACCGCAACCAATATGTTCTCATATTGGCCAGCCTGTCAGCCTGCCTCTCCTACCTCTGTAATACCAAACAGGCCAAAGTTTACACCGAAAACAACCGCCTGCTTTTTATCCAGCGGGGTCAGGCCTAACATTTGATGCCACTTGTAAAAAAAACCTTATTCTGAATGCAAACGAGTGAGTATTGGGTTAAAAGATAGCGGTTTTTAAATTAAGAATTATCGTTGAAATACTCCGTATTTCTCTTTATTTTAACCCTAAATAAATCCGCGTAAATCCCAAAAGGTTCCGCGGTTTCCGCGTCTTAGCTAATTACTTAAGACCCAGCTGTGAGAAAGCTGTCTCCAGAGATTGCCGGTCGCTTAAGACCGGGGCAAAAAGTTCTCCTACCTTTTGCAGGCGGGGGAG
>JAQUGU010000033.1 GCA_028683995.1 Syntrophomonadaceae bacterium
GACTTATTGAAGGTGGTAATTAATGTATAAAAAATCCATTTTGGCAGTTTTTTTAATAATGCTTTTATTGCTGGCGGGTTGTAATGTTTCACGTGAAACATCTGTAGAGGACAGGCAAATCCAGACAAAATCAGTCGTAAATAAGCCGGTTAGAAATGCTGAGCTAAAGCAAGCCAGTAACAAAGTGCTTGAACCGGCTCAAAAAGCGCAGGAAAAGGTGGTTGAGTCTACCGATAATAAGCCAAAATCGGAGAAGCCTGTAGCAACTAAAAGCGACCCCGAAGAGACGGCTCAAGTCCACCTGCTGGTTACCCGTGACTACGGGGAGGCAATGATATTTAATCAATGGGTGCAGGTTCAAGAACAGCAGGATGCTTTAAGTCTGACTACCTCCTATCTGGATGTCAAAACTTCCTATGGTGGTTCATTTGTCAATTCCATAAACGGCTTGGAATCGGGATATACCGGGAAAATAGGAAAACGGGAAAAATCTGATTGGTTTTTATATTTTAATGGTCTCCTGGCGGGCAAAGGAGCAGGAGATATAAAAGTAAAAAGAGGAGATGTAGTATGGTGGGATTACCATGACTGGGGTTCATCCACTTTTACTCCGGCCATGATTGGTGCCTTTCCCCATCCTTTTACCAACGGGGTGGTGCTGGCTTATTCGGCTTCAGCTCGAAATGCAGCCGACCTATTGGCAACGGGCCTGGGCCGCCGGGGTATAGAAAAGGTGCAGCTGCAGAAAGTAAATGATGCCATACTAAATAAGCGACATTGCCCGGTTATAGTGTTGGGTTTGCGCGGAGAAATAATAGCCATACCAGCTATACAGGCTTTAAACTCCAACCCGCAACGGACCGGTCTTTTTTGCAGTTTTACTGATTCTGGCTTCAAGTTACTGAATGCCGCCGTGCAGGAGGAGCAAATAGTTGAAGGTGGGGATTATGCCTGTATAGAGGCTACCGCAAGTGGTATGGGTGATACTAATCCATTATGGTTGGCAGTAGCAGAAGATGAAAGGGGTTTAGAGCGGGCAGTGAGCTATCTAAATCAGGGCAAGGTCAACCCCGATTGTGGCTGGGGAGTGGTGCTGGGGCCGCAAGGGCTTACCCCCCTCCCGCCGCGCTAAAAACAGGTAAAAAAATTTCAGCGGACTCCGCTCCCTTAATAGCGACCGATAGGGAGCATCCGGGTGCCCTGTGGGTACGTCTAATTATACGAGCGAATGCATATTTATGACTTTTTACAGTAAAACCAAAATTAAAAATTCCATATGGAGGTTTAACCATGCTGTCAAACTCAAAAAAGCTAACGGTATGTGTATTGCTATTTTTATTTATTTTATTTGCCCTTATGGTGCCAACAACTATGGCATCTTACTCTTCCGGGGAGGTCAGGATAGCTGCCGACAAATGTGCCCATTACCTGCAGCACTATCATCAGGCCGAGAAAATGAAAGAGTTCATAGGCTGGACTCCAGTAGCTTTACGTTCGGTAGACCAGGATTTTATGAATAGCCGGTGGCAGGGGGAAACGGCTATAAGCAGGCTGGAACTGGATATGAAAGCCAAAACCGTTTCAGATTTAGACATCACTACCAGCCTGGCCCGGTACATAATTATTCTGAAGGCAGCGGGTAAAGACCCAACTGATTATGCCGGACAAAATCTCTTGTCCGGGCTTTCTCAAAGTCAACTGCCCTCGGGAAAATTTCCGGACAGTATCAAAAGTGGCGGTGATGAACTGGTAAACGCCCATATTTGGTCAATGATTGCCCTGGCTACTGCCGGTGACAGTCAGTGGGACCGGGATAAGGCGGTTAACTGGCTTAAGCTGCAGCAGCATAATGATGGCGGTTTCCATTTTATAACCGGAAATACAGATTCGGATGTTGATGTTAGCAGTGCAGCTATTATTGCCCTGGTTCTGAGCGGTGAAAAGAAAGATTCACCGGCAGTAGCGAAAGCCATTAATTATTTGCGTTATGAACAAATGCCCGGAGGTGGTTTCGCCAGCTGGCAGACCGAAAATCTGGAATCAGCTGCTATGGTTATGCAGGCTCTGATAGTGGCAGGGATTGACCCTGACAGTGCACCCTGGTCCAAGAACGGTAAAAAACTAATAGACATTATAATGGCTTATCAGGTTGAGGATGGGTCTTTTCCCCATATAAAGGGAGGAAAGGGAAATCTCATGTCCAGTGAGCAGGCACTTATGGCACTGGGCGATTATATGCAGGGGAAAAGCGTATATCAGAGAATGGTGCAAGCAACTGCTCCCACCGGCTTTAGCGATGTAAAAGCAAATGACCCGGCATATGCAGCGGTGATGAAACTGGTAGATAGGGGAGTAATGACAGGTTATCCGGATAAAAGCTTCCGCCCGACAGCGGCTATCAGCCGGGCGGAATTTGCCCAGGCACTTTTCCTGGCTCAAGGGGGAGAAAGGCAACCTTTGCCAGGTGATGAAAGGTTTGTCGATATAGATGATTCGCACTGGGCCCGTACGTCAATTGCCTATTGTGCGACAATGAAATGGATGCAGGGCACAGATAGTTCTCATTTTACACCTGACCAGAAACTTACTGGCGCCCAGCTATTGGCGGTTATAGTAAAGATAATGGGTTTACCGGTAAATGAGCGGCAGAAAGGTGAAGCCTGGTACCAGCCCTATGTAGCTGCAGGCAGTAATAATAGTCTTCTTTACCCGGGCTTTAAGGCTGACCGTAATGCTACCCGGGGACAGTGTGCCATAATGCTGGATAAGGTTTTCCCGTAAACATTACATTATAAAAATAACCCGGCTGGATAAGGGTTTCTTGACCAACTATGGTGAAGAAATCCTTATCATTTTTATGTTAGGCAGCGGTATTCTTTTTCCTGTTCCCAAAATAAAATGGTTCCACTGCAAAAAGTCCTAAATATGCATATGGCTGAATAATTAGACGCGGAAACCGCGGAGTCATTAGGGAACTACGCGGTTTTATTTAGGGCTAAAATGAAGAGAAATACGGAGTATTTCAACGATAATTCAAATTTAAGAATTAAGAATTCAAAATTAAAATACTATCTCTTTTAACCGCGTATTTACTAATATGCAATCGGATTAGGGTTTTTGCAGTAGAACCCTTCATGCCTGCAAGGCACAACCAAAAATTCCCAAACCTTGACAAAGGGTGCTGCTTTGCTTGAAAGAAAGCTCTGTTATATACTGTATTAGATAAATAGACGCACCCTGCGGTACAACTTATGTTCCCGGTATCTGGTCAAAAATTGATGCCAGGTACGGGGGAATTATGAATACTAGTGCTTTAGCGTCAATTATTAATCAAGTGGGAAGGGAAGCATTATGTTAAAGTTTTTTAGAACCCTGGGTATATTGCTGACCGGGTTAATTTTATTTGTGCTTTTTTTTATACTGGGGGCATCCTTAACCCAGACCATGCCCAGAGTACTGCTGGTAGCTACCGGAGTCAATCAGTGGGAGTACCAGCCCCGGGAACAAAGTGTTCTATATTACAGCGATGGGCAGGAAATGACGCGGCTGGGGTATAAAAGAATATATAGCGAAAACTTTCCTGATTTTATGAAAAAGGCAGTAGTGGCGGTGGAAGACCGCCGTTTTTACGAGCATAACGGCCTGGATACACGGGGAATTGGCAGAGCCATTTGGAATAATCTTCGTGCCGGCAGCAGGGTTGAGGGGGGCAGTACCATAACCCAGCAGCTTGCTCGTACTATATTTCTAAATCAGGAGAAGACCTATACTCGAAAAGTTAAAGAAGTTCTAATTGCAGTAGCTATCGAAGAAAAATACGGCAAGGATGCTATCCTGAACATGTACTTGAATGAAATTTACATGGGGAGGGGGTGTTCAGGCATACCATGCGCGGCCCGTTCTTATTTTGGTAAGGACGTGGGGCAGCTTAACCAAGCAGAAATGACCATGTTGGCAGGTATAATACAGGCCCCCGAGGCCTATGCGCCGGAGCGGAATTTTGAAGGTTTGAAAGCCAGGCAGGCTACGGTTATCAATGTCCTGGTGGATCAGGGTATACTTGATGCCAACGAAGCCCCGCCCATTAAGGAGCAGCCCTTATATATTAAATCATTTACTCCAGATAGCAGCAGACATCCTTATCTGGCTGGTTATATAAGTGCCGGGGTGGAGAATATGCTGGGCTCCAAGAGCCTTTACCAGGCCGGGTTAAAGATTTATACTACCATTGACAGCCGAATGCAGAATGCAGCTGAGAAAACGGTGCAAAACCATGCCCGTTCTCTGGGCTACCGGGGTATAAATGCTCGGGATATTGCACTGGTTTCTATAGATCCTGCTACTGGCGGCATCAAAGCTATGGTGGGAGGAGCAGATTTCTCCAGAAACCAGCTTAATATGGCTGTTTTACCCCGTCAACCGGGCTCAGCCATCAAGCCCCTGTATTATGCTGCAGCTATGGATAAGGGGATTATTGATCCTGACTCCATTGTAAATAACAAACCCCGTGACTTCGGTAATTATATCCCGAAGAACATGGGCTGGGCACCGGAAAAGGTAAACATCAGGACTGCCCTGGTAAAATCCTATAACGTTGCCTCGGTTGAGGTATTAAACCAGCTGGGGGTTAATGAGGCCTACACTTACCTGCAAAGATGGGGTGTTACTACCCTGCAGGAAGAAGATAAAAATCTGGCTTTGGCTCTGGGGGGGATGAATAAAGGGATATCGCCCTTGCAGATGGCAGCCGCTTTTGCTGCTTTCCCGGAACGGGGTAAGTACCGGGAATATTACTGTATTGAGCGGATTGAAGATGCCAACGGCAGGGTTATCTATACCAACCGTACTAATTCCTGGCAGGTTATCAGCCGTTATACGGCAGAACAGATGGATAGCATTCAAAAAGATGTGGTCAGAATTGGAACAGGCACACAAGCGGCTATAGCTATCAGCAGTGGCGGCAAAACCGGGACTACTACTGACAACCGTGACCTTTGGTATGTTGGTTATACCCGGGAACTATCGACTGCTGTATGGGCCGGCAACAGTGACGGTACGGTGGTTAAAGGTTATGGTACCTACGGGGGAAGCGTTTCTGCTCCTATCTGGCGTGATTATATGAATACCCTGTACTACAGCCAGGTTTTCTATGAAAAACCAGCACCAGTGGAAGAACCGGTAGAGGAGGAACCTTCCGAAGATGAAGGCGAAGCAACTACTCCGGAGGAGGAGTTACCTGGTGGTGAAGCAGAAACCCCACCTGGTAATGATGAACTCGACAACGGGGGAGAGGTATTACCACCACCCGGGCCTGGTGGTGAGCAAAATCCAGTAATACCAGAGAATACGGAAACTAATAACAGAGATAAGAAGGATACCAGGCTACCTGATTTGCCTCAGTAATTCAGGTAAGCAACTGGTGGGGATGGGGGTTTTAAAATGAGATACGAAGGTAATATATTTCGGCCATTTAGTGAGGCCAAAAGTTATCTGCTGCAGTGTACTATTGGTTGTTCCCATAACCAGTGTACTTTCTGTGGGATGTATAAGGACAAGAAGTACCGGATACGCAGCCTGGAGGAAATAAAAACTGATATCGCCATGGCAAAAAATTATTATAACGACCTGGAAAAAGTATTTCTGTGCGATGGTGATGCTATTGCCATTGATACCGATATCCTGCTGGAAATATTGGATGAACTATATCGCACATTTCCATCTTTGCGCCATGTCGGTAGTTATGTAGGCCCCAGAAGCACTCTGAATAAATCTATGTCAGAATTAACGGCATTGCGGGCGGCGGGCTTAACCAAGGCTTATCTTGGGGTGGAGACTGGAGATGACCGCTTGTTAAAGGAGGTTAAAAAGGGAGTATCTTACCAGGAAATGCTGCAGGCAGGACAAAATCTGGTTAATGCCGGTATAAACCTGTCAGCTATGGTTTTACTGGGACTGGCAGGGCCAGGAGAGCGTTCCCGGGAACATGCCCTGGCTACGGCCGAGATAATAAATAATATGAAACCTCAATACCTGGCCGCATTAACGGTTACTCCAGTTCCCAACACCGTTTTACACCGGCAGGTGCTGGCAGGGGAATTTAAAATTCTGGATGCCTTTGAAACCCTGGAAGAAATGAAATGGATATTTGAGAATATTACTATTGACGGGCTTAAATTTGTAGGTGCTCATGCTTCAAACTACCTGCCTGTAAGTGGTACCCTGCAAAAAGACCGGCAAAAAATGCTTGATATGGTGAACAAAGTATTAGAAAGCCAGGATAAGAGATATTTAAGAAGCGAAAATATGAGGGGATTATAATTTATCCCACCAGTGAAATCCATTGAAAAGGAAAACACCTATAATCGTGGCTACTAATCCTATGCCCAGACATAAGCCCAGTATTAGCACAAAAATGGTACCGGCATCCATTGTATCACCTCAAGAGTACTACTCTTATCTTAATAATATCATGTTATCATGTATTTTCCTGTGAAGCTAATCTTTTTACATATTTATATGCAGGTTCAGGTTATTATAACAATTATTAGTCTACAGGTCTGGCCTTTCTGTCAACTTATCATCTCTACTTGCTTAATATAGAGCAAGGAGAGGTGAATAATATGCAAATCATTAAACCGGAGATAGGGGGCATTTATACCCATACCCTGTCAGATAAACCCTGGGCACCACCAGGGGTTTCTCTTATAGCTGCCCGCCGTATGTGGACTACTATCCGGGGAGAAAGTGCGGTAGTAGCAATTATTGATACCGGGGTTGACTACCAGCATCCGGATCTGGCTCCTAATATAATAGATGGCAGGAGTTTTGTATCTTCGGAAAAGGACTACATGGATTACAACGGTCATGGTACCCATGTAGCAGGAACTATTGCAGCAAATGGCGAAATTCTTGGTGTAGCCCCTCTGGCCAGGATTTTGGTGGTAAAGGTTCTAAACAAGAACGGGCAGGGAACTTACGGCGATATTACCCAGGGTATTTCCTGGGCCCGCCAGTGGGTGGGGAAGAATGGTGAGCGGGTAAATGTTATTAATATGAGTCTGGGAGGTCCACTTCCTAATAAGACTATGCACCGGGAACTGATAAGAGCAGTACAGGAGGGTATTACGGTGGTTTGTGCTGCCGGTAATTTCGGAGACGGAAAGGCAGATACCCCGGAGATTTCATACCCGGCTTATTATCCTGAATGTTTAGCCGTAGGGGCAGTGGAGCTTAACACCCGTGCAGCCAGCTTTAGCAATTCCAATGACCAAATTGATGTAGTGGCCCCAGGGGTAAAAACATATTCCACTTACTTAGACAATAAATATGTAGAGTTATCCGGTACTTCTATGGCCTCACCACATATTGCCGGAGCAGTAGCCCTGATATATTCTCGTTATTACCTGCGCTTCAGAAAACACCCGACCCCGGAGTATATTAAGGAACATTTACACTACCAGGCTATTGACCTGGGTCAGATCGGATTTGACCATCTCTATGGTTACGGGTTATTTAGTTTTAATATTGATGGCGGTAAAGCTATCAGGCTAATAATGGGTAGTCGCAAATACCTGGTTAATGGTAAAGATTATTACCTGCAACAAGAAGCCTTCTGGCAAAATGGTTTAGCCTGTGCTTCCATAGAGGAAATCTCTGATTTATTAAGCTGTGATAGCAACCCCATCCCGGCAGATACTAATCCCGATAATCGCAACGGCGAGATGGAAATCTGGAACTAAAGTACTTAATTGCCATAAACGGTTAAAATTTGACTATTAAAAAAAAGGAAAACCATCGGGACTTGTAGAACCATTATACCAGGTGGATTGTCGTCAGTATTGGACTATTAGAAGGGGGATGAGTTTATGGCTGACAAACTACACATCTTTGCCGTCTCTGACTCTGTGGGTGAGACTGCTGAAAAAATCGCGGTTGCCTCTGTTTTACAATTTAAAATGGAACGGAGTATAACTCGTTTCTCTCGGGTAACCAAGAAAGAACAGGTGCTAAAGATAATTGCAGAAGCGGTCGAGAACGATGCATTAATTATTTACACCATTGTAATTCCAGAGATATCAAACTTTTTAGATGAAAAAGCCAGAGAAAACAATGTAACCGCCGTTAATGTAATGTCACCTCTCTTTACCGCCATAGAAGCCAAGACCGGGTTAAAACCAGCATATATTACCGGGCTGACCCATACTATGGATGATCAGTATTTTAATCGCATGAAAGCGATTGAATATACTATTGAACATGATAATGGTCAGAACCTGGAAACCATAAGTGATGCGAATTTGATTGTCCTCGGACTTCCCCGGACCTCAAAAACTCCCCTGGCTATGCACCTGGCCAATCTGGGGATAAAAGTCGCCAATTATCCGATTGTAATAGATACCCAGATTCCTGATGAAATAATGGATATGAAGGGTAAAGTTCCTATGGTAGGGTTAACCTGCGACATGGATACCCTTATGGAACTGCGCAAGGAAAGGCTAAGAAGTTTTAAGATTCCCAAGAGTATGGAGAGCTTGGATGAAATGGTAGCCGAGGAACTGGACAATGCCTACCGTATTTATGCCCGGTTAAAATGCCTGGTAATAGATGTTACCCTGGCCGATATAGAGGAGATAGGCAATACCATAACCCACAAGTTTAACCTGCCACTGCGGGTTACACATCACCGTTTCTAATATTTATTAATAGTTTGCTATAACAGGGGATTTGCTCCCCTGTTTTTATTTGCGTACCATAATCCCCGAGAAGGCAATTAAGGGAGGCCGGCAAATGCATCATGTTTACATACTAAAGTGTAATGATGGCACTCTATATACTGGTTATACTACTGATGTAAAAAGGCGGGTTCGGGAGCATAATGAGGGGAAAGCCAGTAAATACACTCGTAGTCGGCTACCAGTCCATTGTGTTTATACCGAAGAATACCAGGGTAAAAGCGAAGCCTTAAAAAGGGAGCAGGAAATTAAAAAACTAAGTCGTCCCCAGAAGCTGGCAATTATTTCACTTCGCAAAAACTGCTGAACAGGAAAACCGTTCCTGGTTCAGCGCATAAAACCACAGGTAGAAGGGTAAAAATAAGCTTATAGATTTTAAGATAAAGGAGTTTTATAGCTTATGGAAATCAGAAAAGGGGACATTGTCAACAAAAAAAGTTTCCTGGAAAAAGGCCTCTTCGCTAAAGAGGAATATGAAGGGCTGTTGGTAAGTTCCGATCTGGCAAAAAAATGCTATAACCTGGGGGTACAACTGGACGAAGACCGGATTCTGGTTGTTGACCAGGTTCAGGAAGGCAATATTGAGGAAAAAGTAGGCAGTTGGTCTAAAAAAATTCAAGAAATACAAAAGGCTTATGGCTCTGGCAACGACCTGCAAAATTATATTAAATAAGGAGGTACGGTGATGGATGATCTTACCCATACCAAAGATGCTGAAAAATACGAAACTCCGATTATGAGCATGGACGAATTTAAAATAGGACTGCTGGAAAAGGACCGTATACCTGGTTTGCTCATTCGCAGTGATGAAAACGGTTATTATACTATTGGTATTCAGATTGATGATAACGAAGTGGTAAAAGTAGATTCAGCTCTTGAAGATAATGCTTTATATAAGATAAGCTACTGGTCGGACAAGGTAGAACAAGTCCAAAACCTGTATAAGAACCAGGCCCCGGAACTGTAACCCCGGGGCACTCACCGTAAGGGCAGACATCTGTGTCTGCCCTGCCCCATCACTAAACCCAGGGAACCTGACCCTCACCTTTATCCTTCACCCCTTCACCAGGGCAATACCTAATACATCTCAAACTCCACACCCTGAACCCTAACTCCTAACCTCTTTATGTCCAACCTGATCGCTATGTCCAGGAGCCGGCCGCCAGACTCTATCTGGCCTCTAACCGCTTGATCGATTGTCCCCCAACCTCACCCAAGACCCCCTGCAGTAATAAATTAACAACCTGTCGCCATAATGTCGAAAAACAACACACCGCAACGAAGAATGTTTTTTCATAATAAAAAGAAGGATAATTAACTCGAATGGAGAATTTCATAACTTGGCAATTTTTTTAATTATTTAATATTTTACTTCATTAATGCGACCGGAAAAATGGGTAATGTGTTTATAGATTATCATTTATACTCGAAAACTCATATTTTATGGTAAGCAAGTTATATAGTGGGAGAGGTAGGGAATTATGCGAAAGTACTTACATATTATAGGTTTAGCAGCGATATTGCTCATAGTTCAGGCGGGAACAGCTCTGGCTGCACAGACCGTCCATACTGTAAAAGCAGGTGATAATCTATGGGATATTGCCAATAAATACGGGGTGAGCGTGAGCAGCCTGCAGCAAAACAACCGTTTATCATCAGACCAGCTGCAAATAGGGATGAAACTAATAGTAAACTCTGCAACCGCTTCCAGATCGCAGAACTCATCGCCGGCAGCCGATTCCAATACTATTTATACTGTTCGTAGTGGGGACAACTTGTGGACTATTGCATGTAGTTTTAAGATTACGGTAGAGCAGTTAATGAGTCTGAATAATCTTTCCTCGGATCGACTTAATGTTGGAGATAGGCTTTATGTAAAAGCTGTACCTCGCACATCGGCAACCACACCCGCCCCATCTCGGGCAGTTTATCCCAAACCGATTACCCCGTCCCCAGCAGTAGTAGAGCAACAGGACAGTAGCACTGAATCAACCGGTGACGAAGCTGAAACTGATATGGGAACCCGTGTATGTCAGTATGGGGCCAAATATTTAGGTACTCCCTATCGCTATGGCGGTTCCGGTCCGGGTGGTTTTGATTGTTCCGGTTTTGTCGGTTATGTTTATAAACAGCATGGCTATAACCTGCCGCGTGTTGCAGCTGATATATACGGGGTAGGAGTGGCTGTAGATAAGGCCAATTTGCGGCAAGGGGATCTGGTGTTTTTTAAAGGTCGAGGAACCTCATACATCAACCATGTAGGCATATACGTATCTAATAATCAGTTCATACATTCGAGTTCACCAAGAAGTGGCGGGGTTATTTATTCTTATCTAAATAGTTCTTATTATTCCCAGACTTACGTGGGAGCTAAACGGGTTCTACCTGAGTAAAGCGCATCTAATACAAAGGCGCGAGGTCATTTTGTCCTCCGGTGGTCATGATACAATACCTGCTTGAATTTTATATATCCATGCTTACATAACCTGGAACGATTGCGAAAGTTCCAGGTTATACTGTATACGTGGGCATTATATTCGGCGATATTGACTGTAAACGATAAAACTGATATTATTATTCATGCATCGGGGTGTAGCTCAGTTTGGTGGAGCGCTACGTTCGGGACGTAGAAGTCGCAGGTTCAAATCCTGTCACCCCGACCATTTAAAAACTTAATCTTTGATACGATGGAAAGCCCAGCAACGCTGGGCTTTTTGCTTTTTATGGGGTTTTTCGGGTTTCAGGGATGCTTCAGGCAAAATCTATATATAATAATGCAGAATCATAAAGAATTGTGCACAAAGAAAAACTTCTAATCTGACCCATATCGCTTGACTTCTGCATATTTTAACAGTAATATTGTGCAGAACCACGAGCTTTTGGGCAGAAAAGAGGCAAGTCGTTGAGAGAGTTTGATTATACAAAAGTGCTAAATGAACTAATGAACCATGAATTAATGAATCTGATATCTGCAATTCATGAATATAAAGGAAAACAAGAATTGTTTATCAAGGCGAAGCCTGATGTATTGACAAATAATTGCTTGATGCGGACCTATTGAAACATTGCAGTGGTTCTCTCCAGGATTCCGTTAATGTAGGCCAGAAGGACGCCATAGTTGACAATGGATACGTTTTTCTCCTGGGCTTTGCGTACCCGGGAGAGCATTTGTTTACGGTTTAGCATACAGGCGCCGCAGTGCACTATTAAGTTATAGCTTTCCAGGTCATCAGGATAACTGTTGCCGCTGTACCAGTTGATATCTAATTTACCCCTGGCCTGTTTTTCCAGCAGGCGGGGTATTTTTATAGTGCCGATAT
>JAQUGU010000245.1 GCA_028683995.1 Syntrophomonadaceae bacterium
TATAGCTCAAGGGGGAAGAGCAAGTAGTATTCGTTTATCGTGGTGCGGGCAACGCGTTATAATTCTGAGCGATAGCGAAGAATCTCGTTAGCTAAAGGCCCAATATTACGGACTTCCAAAAGAGATCTTTCGTCGCCTGCAGCTCCTCAGGATGACATTTATGATACTTTTTCAGTGGCCTCAAATTTACCTATGTTTTGTTTACATAGGTAAATTAATTTCCCTTTGCAGGTCCTGAAACTCATTTTTTCCAAGTTTATGGTCGTGGTGCAACCTCCCTACCACTACGCCCGGGTCAATGCCAACTTTATTTGCAAACTTCATTATCGATTCCCTGGTGAATCGATTTTTCGTTATAAAAGCCCTGTACTTGGCGCCTGGTATCATACAATCGCACGCAAATTGATCCGCTTCGGCTTCCTCTTTAGTTTTTGCTCCGGTTTCTGCAAAGACCGTCTTTTTACTGTGCATCAATATATGCCCTAACTCATGGAAGAAGCTAAACCAAAAATCATCGGCAAATTTATATCTAGTGCTTAGCTGAAGCATTGCTTTCCCAGGTTGCAACCACTTAGTGACCCCGTGGGCATTGGTTTTAGGCAGATGAGGAACTACAACCAGGGCTATCCCGCAGGAAGCACACAAGTCCTCCAACTGGGATTCGAAATTACCTTCCTCTTCCATAGTCAGCGCCCTAAACGCAGCCATGTTCTCCTTTAATCTCTTTTCATTAAAGGGTTGGGTTTCAATATCCCCGGCCATTAGCTCACCCATTCTAATCCAGGCACCCAGGGCGTAAGGTGAACTGCTTGCCTTGTTCGGCTTCTTGAAAGCGGCCGGTAGCGTTGCAGGTATATATCCCAGCGATGCAACCCCGAAAAACTGCCTGAGATGAAACACCTTCTCCGGTAATTTGTTGGTCGGTCTGACAAAACCTCGGCGGGCCAGTTCTGGATAAGGGATGAGGGCGGCTATCGGGGTTTCCTTATCAATATCCACTGCCGCCTGCAGCCGGGCTCTGGTTTCCTGATAATTTGACTCCAGGTTGTTCCAGAAACTGGCGGGTGTACCGAAAACACTCTCCAATTTCAAAGCTGTTTCAGGTGTAAGGGGTGCTTTTCCCTTAATGATATCGTTTATCATCTTGGCAGTTAAACCTGTTCTTTTGGCTAGCTCTACCTGGTTCATAACAATAGAATCCAAATGTTCCTGCAGGGTCTCCCCCGGAGGAATCGCAATATCCGGACTGAATCCGGCTTTAATCTCTTTAGTCATGGTAATTTTTCACCTCAAATATCTTCGCTTATGTGTCTATGTTTTTTACCTTTAATCATAGTGATTATACTGTAAACTATTGCAACCAGGGCTATTTTTCATAAATCAGGTCTTTTTTTTATACATCTCCTATAAGAAAATTGCCGAAATCACGTATGATATGATAAACACTTATATAATATGGTAATTAGGGGATGGGATATTTGAAGAGGATTTTGAGTATAAGCTTCCTGGCACTGCTGCTGTGCTTTGTTCCGATGGCAACGGATAAGACTTGGGCTGCTACTGTGACCGGCAAGGCTCTGAGCACTGATATACGCGCCTATGTTAACGGCCAGATGCTCCCTTGCCTGATTATTGATGGCCGGACTGCTGTAGTGGCCGAGGATCTGCGCAGCTGTGGCTTTGATGTGGTCTGGAAGCCGGTGGAGCGAAAATTGGAAATCAGCGAGAATACCAGGAACATTGATAAAGCAAACTGCCAGACTTCAAGCAACCAGGGCGTATTTGCGGGAGCAGATAGGAAGATTCTGGCCAGCGATATCAAAACCCTTCTCCAACAGAAGGAAATTAGCTCCTTTAACATTGATGGTTTTACCGCCATTTTTCTAAGTGAACTGGCTGTTTATGGAGAAGTGAAATGGGACCCGCTGCAACGGGTAGCCTGTTTTGAATCCAGTCAGCGTTCAGGAGATGCGACACTGGGGGAAAGCGGGGAAGATGCCAACTTGATTGTCGAGGAAGTTGACCGCCGGGAAGTAATTATTGATTTCCGCGGGGAAAGGCTATTTTGCCAGAACCAGCAGGTAGGTTATGCCCATAAGGGAAAGGCGATGATTTCTCTGGACTGGATGGCCGAGTGGCTGGGATACCAGGTCCAATTGAGCCAAAACGGCTATTTGGTCAAAAGGGGGTCCCATTCTTTCCAGGTAAAAGCCGCTGAACTTCAAGCCCAGGTCTTCTATGACGGAAGCCCGGCTAAAAGCGTTGAACTGTATGAAGCACCGGCCCTCAGTTCGTCCAGGCTCTATCTCTATTCTCTGGACCTGGAAAGTTTGTTTGGCCTGGATAGCCAGTGGAATGAAGATAAACACCAATGGAAAATCCGCTATGTGGATTACCGGATTAAAGAATTGGGCAACTACCAGGGGGGTAGTTCGTGCACAGTGAAAGCCAGGTATATTGAATTGCCGCCAGATTTTAATATGCCGCCCGAATTGTCAGTCAAAAATATCACCCTGATTTCCGAGGGCTCCTATAACGGCGGTCATGCCTTCGTTTCCGGCGATGGGCAGAATTATGCCGCAACCATATCATTGGCGATTCTCCGCGACAATGAAATACAGATATACCTGGGTAAGAAAAACCGGGTGCTCTTTTACAAGCAAATGACCCTGCGGGGGGATACGCAAAGCCATCAATTGGAAAGACAAAAACATATCGGTCCCTTTACCGAATATATACTGGTGAAGCCGGAACAAGGATTTATGCAAATCAAGCAGAACAGCTTCCTGGTTGAAGGACAGGTTGGCAGTACCAATGAAGCGTTAATTCACATTTTACCGGCTAAAATCGACCAGACTACCGGGATGATTACCAAATTGCCGGAAC
>JAQUGU010000246.1 GCA_028683995.1 Syntrophomonadaceae bacterium
TCCGGTACCTTAAACCACACTTCCCCGGTGGCCATACCGGCAGCCATATCGGTAGAGCCTACTCCGGTAGCAAAGGCACCCAGGGCTCCATAGGTACAGGTGTGGGAATCGGCGCCAATAATGAGATCGCCGGGGAGTACCAGTCCCTGCTCCGGAAGCAGGCAATGTTCTATCCCCATAGCGCCTATTTCAAAATAGTGTTTTATCCCTAGCTTGCGGGCAAAGTCGCGCATAATTTTACTCTGTTCGGCCGATTTTATATCTTTATTAGGGGTAAAATGATCCGGTACCAGGACAATCTTTTCCTGGTCAAATACCTGCTCCATTCCCAGTTTCTCAAATTCAGCTATAGCCACCGGTGCCGTCACATCATTGCCCAGTACCACATCCAGTTTGCAGTTTAGCAGTTCACCGGGAGCAACGAATTCCTTGCCCGCATGGGCGGCCAGAATCTTCTGGCTTACGGTCATTCCCATAGTCTTACACATCCTTATAAGTAATAGAAAAACCCTCGTTTTAATGCGAGCTAGTAAGTACGATAATGCATAACGGGGTTAAATTAAGACGCGGATAACGCGGATTTATAAGGATTTACGCGGATAATAATTATAGAAAAAGGAATCTGCGTAAATCATAATAATCTTAAGTAAATCTGCGTCAAAAATGTTCTTAGCACATTTCCATAGGTGGTTATAGCCCCTGGCCATGGGGGGGTTAATTAAGAATTAAAAATTCGTTTAACTAATCCTCGCGGTGGCGCTGTTGTTCAAAATAGTAGCGGTTGATGGCATCAATGTAGGATTTTACACTGGCCTCAATAATATCAGTACTCAGGCCCCGCCCGTTAAACATTTTACCGTTAATTTCAATATGTGCTATTACCTCACCCAGAGCATCCTTACCGCCGCTTACCGCATTCAGCTTATAATCGTGCATTTTCCCATATATATCGGTTATCTTATCAACCGCGTGGCAGGCTGCATCAACTGGTCCATCACCGGTAGAGGCAGCTTCCAAAGTCTTATCTTCTATCGTCAATCTAACCGTAGCGGTAGGAATAATACTGGTACCACTGCATATATGCAGGTAAGAAAGACTGAAGCGTTCAGGTACCGCCCGGGCCTGGTCAGTCACCAGGGCTTCCAAATCATCGTTGGTGACTTCTTTCTTTTTATCAGCAATATCTTTGAAGCGGATAAAGGAACGATTCAGTTCATCATCAGCCAATTCATAACCCAATTCACTCATACGCTCTTTGAACGCATGGCGACCGGAATGTTTACCCAGAACCAGGTTGCTGGTTACCACTCCCACCAATTCCGGGCTCATTATTTCATAGGTGCTGCGTTCTTTTAGCACTCCGTCCTGGTGAATACCCGCCTCGTGGAGAAAGGCATTTTTCCCTACTATGGCTTTATTGGGTTGCACCGCCATCCCAGTCAATGCACTTACCAGTCGACTGGTACGATAAATCTCATTGTAATTCACTTTTATTTCCCGTTCGAAATAGTGCTGGCGGGTATAAAGAGCCATGATAATCTCCTCCAGGGAGGCATTTCCTGCCCTCTCCCCGATACCATTCACCGCACATTCCACCTGGCGGGCACCGTTGATAATGCCAGCTATAGAATTGGCTACCGCCATACCTAAATCGTCATGGCAGTGTACGCTGATTACAGCCTGGTCAATATTGGGTACTCGCTCCCTAATGTTTTTGATAAAGGCTCCGAATTCCTCGGGTACGGCATAGCCAACTGTATCCGGAAGATTAACCGTAGTAGCTCCAGCCTCAATAACATTTTCTATCACCACCGCCAGATAGTCCAAATCTGAACGGGATGCGTCTTCAGCCGAAAACTCTACATCACTGCAGTACTTCTTCGCATAGGCAACAGCATCCACTGCTAGAACCAGGGCTTCTTCCCGGCTCTTTTGCAGTTTATGTTTTAAATGTATATCTGATGTGGCCAGAAATGTATGAATCCGGGGAGACTCTGCTCCCTTTACGGCTTCCCAGGTCCGATCAATATCGTGCCGGTTGGCCCGGCATAACCCGGTAATAATCGGTCCCCTAACCATCTCCGCAATCTTCTTGACCGCGGCAAAATCACCGGGGGAAGCAATGGGAAAACCAGCCTCTATTACATCAACACCCAGGCGAGCTAACTGATAGGCTATCTCCAGCTTTTCATCCGTATTCAGACTAACCCCCGGAGACTGCTCACCATCCCGCAAGGTGGTGTCAAACAAATACAATCGTTGACTATTCGCCATAATACACCTCTTCCTAATTAAGAATTATAAATTAAGGGGTAGAAAAGCAACGCTTTTCTTTCCCCAATTTTTAATTACTAATTCTCAATTCTTAATTCCCTATTTGCTTTCCTTTAACCAGGGCATCATGGCACGGAGTTCGGCACCTACTTCTTCAATCAGGTGTTCTTTGTTCTGTCTCTTCAAGGCATTAAACTGCGGCCTTCCCACCTGGTTTTCCAGCAGCCAGTTCTTGGCAAAGACGCCGTCCTGAATATCCTTTAAGGCCTCTTCCATGGCCCAGCGAGCTTCTTCACCAATAATATCCGGTCCCTTGGTATAGTCGCCCCATTCCGCAGTATCACTGATGGAATAGCGCATATAACTCATACCGCCTTCGTACATGAGGTCCACAATTAACTTCAGCTCATGAAAACATTCAAAATAGGCAATTTCCGGCTGGTAGCCTGCATTAATCAGAGTTTCAAAACCGGTTTTAACCAGCTGGGTTACTCCACCACAGAGAACACACTGTTCTCCGAACAGGTCAGTCTCAGTTTCTTCCTGAAAACTGGTTTCAATTACTCCCGCCCGGGTGCAGCCTATTCCGCAGGCGTAAGCCA
>JAQUGU010000247.1 GCA_028683995.1 Syntrophomonadaceae bacterium
TTGGTCAAGGCCTCGGTACGGGAAGCCAGGTTTACATCTTCGCCGATAAGGGTATAGTCCATACGTTCGGGACTACCTACATTGCCTACCACTGCCGGGCCAGTATTAATGCCTATAGCTACCAGCAGGGGAGGGGAACCGTCTCTTGCGGTCCACTCGGTATTAAGCTGTTTGATGGCCTCCTGAATTTCTACCGCTGTCCTTACCGCCCTTTCTACATGGTCTTCGTAATATATGGGGGCACCGAAGAAAGCCATGAGACCGTCACCCAGGTATTTATCCAGGGTGCCGCCATGTTTCTGAATAGTGCGGGTCATAACGGTAAGATATTCGTTGAGACGAGTAATAACATCAACCGGGTCTTTGTTTTCGCTAAAGGCGGTGAAGCCGCGGATATCGGCAAACATAATGGTAACCACCTTCTTGGCTCCACCCAGTTCGACACTATCCGGGTCTTTCATCAGTTCTTCCACCACGTCAGGGGAAACATAGCGGGAAAACACCGCGCGGGTTTTACGGCGTTCAATTTCTGATTGGACAAAGTCGGTAGCTGTAACTACTACATAGGTTAACAGAATAAGTACCAGGGGGGCAGCCAGGTTAAGCCACCAATGCATGTACCATAACCCGTAAACCAAACCGACACTGATAAGCATTATGAGCAATGTGCTCAGCAGGCCTTTCCAGGGACCGCGCCTTCCTACCAGGATTGCGGTAAGTAAACCGCCGAAAAGCAGGAAGAGGCAATTGCCGATAGGATTTACGGCCCGGTACCAGACATTAGATAGCATACTTTGAGTAATGGCGGCATGGATTTCCACCCCGGGGGTCTCCGGCGAACCGTGTTTTATCATATTACTGGTGGTATAGGGGGTGGCATACACGTCATGCTCATCCTGGGTAACCGAACCGATAATGACAATCTTATTTTTGAAGTATTCCGGTTTAACTTTGCCGTTTAATACATCGGCATAGCTGATATTTTTAAATGTCTCCCGCGGTCCCCAAAATGCTGGTAGAGCCTTATTCTCATGGTCAATGGGTATCCGGTAACCATTTATGCCCAGATAACCCGGGACCATATTAAGATCATCCACACTTAGATTTTTGGCGACCAGATAAGTGGCCAGGTCCAGTGAAGGAATAGGGAAGTCGTAGGTATTAACATCTACCAGGGTAGCATGCCGTACCACCTGATCAATATCAGTAGGTGTATTGACAAAACCGATTCCAACAGTGTGCTCCATAAACGTTTCATGGGGAAATCTTATACATTGAAGTTTTTCCCCGTTTTCATCAGTTTCAAAATCAAATTTGAAGGGTAAAATAACCCGACCGTGTCGTTCAATAGCCTGGGCAAAAGCTCTATCCCCTTCTGCTTCTTTCAGGGAACCAAAGGTAAGGTCAAAGGTGATTACCTGCGCCTGGCTTAGTTTATCCACCAGGTCGGCATGTACTGAGCGTGGCCAGGCGAGAGGCCCAATTTGTTCAATGGAATAATCATCTATGGCAATAACTACGACCTCTTCACCGGGATTATTTGCTCCGCTCAGGCGAAACCAGGAGTCGTAGAGCTTCATCTCTGTCCGGGTAAAAAGTCCGATAACCACTAATAATTGAATGATGAGAAAAAGAATGATTGGAATGAACAGGCGATGGTTAAGAATGGCAGAAATGGCCGAACGCCAACGCGATTCGGTTAGATTCTCTTTGGCACCCATAATAATTCTCCTCCCCAATGTCTTCCATGGCAACATAGAAATGTTATCAGACGCAGATTCATTATGATTTGCAGATTTTATAAAAAATCTGCGTACCTATGGGTCTAATTCTACCATTTTTTATTTAATCTATGCCCGAAGGGTCCGCGTCCTGCTGTTTCTAACTCTAATTCATAAGCTTAAATCCCTTATTAAATCCGCGTAATCCTTTAGCTGTTCCGCGGTTTCCGCGTCTATCTTCCTTACCGCCGCGGCAGTTTACCGGAGTTATACTCCTGGACGCATATATTACCGTTTTCCAGAAAAGCAATTTCCGGGTATGGCCGTTTAGTCTGGTCGTCACTGGCACGGGATATTTTGTTGCCAATACGAATCTGGCCGGGAACTAGATTTAGAGCAAAAACTACACTATTATCATTGCCGTAATAACCGGCATGAGCTATTCCGCCCAGGGTGCCCAGGATAATAATATCACCGGCAGCGGTGATTTCAGCACTTTCATGGACGTCACCCCATATTACCACCGAACCTTCGGAATGAAGCTTTTGCCCACTGCGCAGGTTGCGGTGTATAATAATATCCTTATTCACTGGAGGGATGGAGGGCGCAACCGTTTTAACAGCCGGTTGGGCTGACAGGGTGGTTGCAGGACTATCAGGTTTTCCTTTCAGCCTGCTCTCGCTTACGGTATTATTCAGTATCATGCCATTATCCAAACACAGCTTTTGCAGTTTAATCATTTCATCATGGGAAAGGTTCCGCAGACCTTCACCCCGAAAGACTACCCGGGAACCGTTAAACAATTGTTTATTAGCCCCGATTTTTTCCTCCAGTAAAGAGCAGTACTCTTCAAAACTGCCCTTTTCAAATATTAGTACCAGGCTGTCATTAAGCCCTTTGATCTTAAGCATATGATTATCCTACCTGCCTTTTAAGGGAATACTTATATCCATGGCGGCGTGTCTTCCCTCGGTAATAATCTTTACTTCGGGAACTCCTTCAATCTCCATATGTTTGGCAATAACTTGAATGATTTCTTCTTTCATTGCCTCCATAACCAGGCCCGAAGTCCCCAGACGGTCATGGGTTAATACCAGCCGCAAACGATTGTTGGCCTGTCCTTTGCTGGATTTATCCTCAGCGTTAAAAACCC
>JAQUGU010000034.1:0-9256 GCA_028683995.1 Syntrophomonadaceae bacterium
AGCTGGTTTGCTGCCCGCTTATAGCGGCCATATAAGGGTAGGAGATTACAGTGGAAAAGAGCTAAAGGCCGAAAAGGTAAACCGTTTATTAGCCTATTTGCCCCAAAGCCTGGATAATTTCTTTCTGGCTGATACAGTATCCCAGGATATTGCATTGAGCAGTCAAATAGCAGCCAGTGAGGCGGAGTTCTGGTTGGGAAAAATGAATTTGCAGGAATTCCGGGAAGATGATCCCCGCAAGCTGAGTACCGGGGAGAAACACCGGGTGGCCATGGCAGCAGTACTAGCTTCGAACCCGGATTTGATTTTACTGGACGAGCCCACTACCGGTATAGATGGAGAGCAGAAAAAAGAGATAGGAAAACTGCTGCTTACATTGTGCCAGCAGGGTAAATCAGTTTTGCTGGTAACTCATGATATTGATTTTGCCAGTGAATATGCCGGACGATTAGTATTCATGCATAACGGCACTATACTGGCGGATGGTCCGGTACAGGAGGTAATGGCGGGCAATACTTTTTATACCTCCCAGGCGGCCCGGCTGTTTGGGGGGATTGAACCGGGCATAATAAGTCAAACTCGGGCTATTGAATATCTCAGGTCGCATTTTGAAAAGCATAGTTCCCGGGTGGTGGGACAGGAAAAGGGGTTGGATTATTGAGCTGGGGTTTTTTAGCCACCATTATAGCTATCGCTGCTATCGTTATGCTTTATTTCTGGGCCCAGAAAGCAGCCGTTTCCAGTAAAGAAATTGTTCTGCTGGCGGCATTGACCGCCATAGCTGCACTGGTAAGAATACCTTTTGCGGCTATTCCCAGTGTCCAACCAACTACCTTCATAATAATGCTTTCCGGTTGTATTTTCGGACCCCAGGCGGGATTTATGGTCGGTGCCAGTGCAGCTCTGGTTTCAAACTTTTTCCTCGGTCAGGGGCCATGGACTCCCTGGCAAATGGTAGCCTGGGGGTTGGTAGGTGCAGGTACTGCTTATTTCTACCGTTTATGGCGGGGAAGCAAGCCGGTGGGGCTAGCCTTGCTGGGGTTACTATGGGGATATATATTTGGTTGGATACAAAACCTGGGTTTCTGGCTTACCTTTGTTTATCCCCTGAATATGCAGTCTTTTTTAGCCGCCTATGCTGCCAGTATAATTTTTGACAGCCTGCATGCGGTCTGCAATTTTTGTTTATGTCTGGTCCTGGCTTCACCAGTTTTAAAGATATTACAGGAATACCAGGAAAAAATTAGTTATCGCGTACTGCCGGTAGAGGATAATACCTTTAAGAAAAAGGAATCGGAACAAAAAGGTAGTCAATAATGATACTACTTTTGAAAGTCACAAGTTAGCGAGGCTGACAGTGTCGGGTTAGTGCTCGGCAGGGCAGACACATGGGTCTGCCCCTACATCCTTCGATATATCCCGCACCCCTCACGCCTAACCCCTCACGCCTAACCCCTCACGCCTAACCCCTCACGCCTAACCCCTCACGCCTAACCCTTCACGCCTAACCCTTCACGCCTAACCCTTCACGCCTAACCCTTCACGCCTAATCCCTCACGTCTTACCCTTCACGCCTAACCTCTTACCCCTCACTCCTTACGTTTCCGGTGAATCCAGGACATCCTCCACTTCATCCGTATTGCTCCAGTCATAAACACTGCTGCCAAAAGAATTCCTGGCTTCATTTAAGGCTTGAGGGTTATTCAGGATAAAATCCTGCACACTTACTAAATCTTTTTTCTTCTCTTCTTTCATTAATAAAACACCTCCTTTAGTGTAGTTTGTACCCAGATCAGACAGGTTCATACCTAATAATTAGACAATTATCACTTGATTTTAAAATCAAAACCGGTATATGCTTATAATATATGGGCAAAAATTGTTTACTCTTACGACCGGATAAGGTAAAAAAGCTTTTGAAAAATAAGATTTAAAGAGAAAGGAGGAAAAATGAAGACATTATTAATGCTGTCTCCTATATTCCTGGTGTTCCTGGCGACTATCTATTTTATCTGGGCATTCAACAAAAGAACCCGGAAGTTAGCCCATCAGAAGGAAATTATTAAAGCCGGGGATCGAGGAGAATACAAGGTACAATCGGCTTTAACTCCGCTGGAGAAGCCCAATTCTCGTTATAAAGTATACCATAATGTTAGACTGGGACCAGATGCTTTACATACTAATGAGTATGATAGTGTGGTAATTGGGCCTAATGGAATTTTTCACATTGAAACCAAAAACTATGGTGGCGAACGTGGTGGAATTATTGATGTTGACAGTCGGGGCAACTGGATACTGCATAAGAAAAATGGTTATTCCAAGATTATCAGCAATCCGGCTGGTCAGGTTGATTCCCATGAGTATCGTTTGAAGGGATTTTTAAACCGGGTAGTGGGAGTAAGGAATTTGCCTACCCAGGGTATTATAGTTTTGTCCTGCGATAAAGTTAGTATCCGTTATAATAAGAAGGCCAAACGCGATATTCCGATAATGAGTCGGCATGAGCTGCTTGATTATATCCAGAACTATAGTAGAGGAAAGCTGGTATTATATCCCCGTACCATTAAGAAAATCTGTAAGAATATTGAAGAAATGAATAGAATGGAACGGGCTAATTAAAAACTGGAACGGGAGGAATATATCTTGAAGCGATTGCTTATTGTTTTAATGATATTTTTGTTCATATTCCCCCTGATGGCTCAGGCAGCACCCAAGCTAGAAATATATAACCACCCATCCGAAACTCGTCAGAAGGGTCAAATAATCTGGAAATTATCCGGTCTTGGTAAACCTTCCGAACCATTAATCCTGGTTCCCGATGACAAATTGATTATCCTGGCTGGAAGCAAAATGCTCTGCATTAACCTGCAGGGCAATTTGCTATGGGAAACTAAAGTCGGCAATGGTAAGATGGGTAATCCAATAGTTACGGAAAATGGCTCTATTTTTACTGCCGGCAAAGGTATGGTGGTAGAAACGAAAATAAATGGAGCCAGGGGATGGAGTTTTACCGCGTTACCCGGTGGCAAGGACAAGGAACCCCAGTTAGCAGGGGGACCCAACAACTTGATTTACCTGCCGCTACCTTATGCACTCTACGCCCTGGATACAGATGGCCACACGGTCTGGAACTTCTCCCCCTGGGACAACTCCGATCGCTTTACCATTAAAACTTCCATTAAACGCAGTTTTATGGATTGTGCTGCTGATGAGCAGACGTTTTTTGCGGTCTATGCAGATGAAAAAGCTGCTTACAAATTGGTAGCCATAGACAGCCGGGGAAACCTGCTCTGGACTTACTGGATGGGTGACCTTGTCGGAGTCAGTATTCTTCCCGGAGATCAGGGGCGGGTATATGTGACTGCCACTCTTAAACCATCAAAGCGACAAGGCGGAGGCAAGTCTTCCTCGGGGAAGTTAAATCAGGGCAGAATATACTGTTTTGACCGCAACAGCGGAAAGAAACCATTATGGCAGTATAACGTTAAGGTTTCCGACTGTCTGACCGAACCGGTTTTATCCGGTGGTATGCTCTACGTTATCGGTGGAAGTAATATTTATAGGCTGGATGCTGACACTGGAATTTTAAAGTATGAAAATCGACTTTCTAACCTGGTTTCAGTGCCAGCCATAGATGAGAATAATAAACGGGTTTACGCAGGCAGCAGTAAAGGCTTTCTATATGCGATTGGCAGTAATGGCAGATTGGACTGGTCCCGTGAACTGGAAGGGGCTATTGAACAGGCTCCATTGCTGGGAACAGATGGCTACATCTATGTTTGCACTCAGAAAGGGAACCTGTATAAAATACGTGATAATGCTGCCGGAGTATCTGCTGCCCCAAACCAATGATGACTTGAAGAGCAGGGGGAGGTAAGCCGGAAGGAGATTACATCATGTTAAAGGTGCCACCTCGAATTATTTTAGTAATCCTACTGGTTGCAGGTCTTACTTTGACTTCGCTCCAGCCGGTCAATGCTGCTCTATTTCCAGATCTGGAGGGCCATTGGGCCCATGAGCCGGTATGCCGTGCCAGTGTAGTAGATCTTATAAAGGGTTACCCGGATGGAAACTTTCGCCCCGAACAGAGCCTGTCAGAGATGGAGGCCCTGGTTCTGTTTATGCGGGCCGCAGGCTATAATCTGGATAAAAGTAAAAGCAGTCGGGTTAAAAGTCTCCCGGTAACTAAAGTAACTACTCCGCAGGTCTCCTGGGGGCAAAACTACCTGGATCAGGCGGCGGCGGATAACTTAATTGATAAGTCATGGCTGGCTGATTTTAATGGTGATCATCCTATTACCCGCGCGCGGACGGCAGGCTTGTTATGCCGGCTGTTGAAACTGCCGGAAAGCGATACTGCAGGAGTTACATTATTTACCGATTTGAATAAAGCGGCACCTGAATACCGAACTAGTATAGTGGCCGTTGCTCGGGCTGGTATCATTAATGGTTTTGCCGATGGAAGCTTCCGCCCCGGGGAAGGTTTAAAAAGAGGTGAAGCCGCTGCTCTTTTGGATAACATGATAAAAGATAATTGGCTGCAATCAGTAAGTGACCGGCAGGTGGAGGGATGGATACCGCGGATAGATTTTAAGCCTAATCCCCCCGAGATTGAACTGCAAACTTTGCAGGGCAGTAAAAAGTATAAACTATCCCCGGAAGTCAAGTGTTTTAAAAACGGCAAGGAGTGTCCCTACCAGCAAATCCTGCACTGGCGGGTGATAATCCATTTGGACAGTAAAAAACAGGCTGTCTGTATAACCCTCTTAGAGAAAAGAGCAGCTGCAAAAGAAAACAAGATAAGGGGAACCATAAGAGCTGTAGCCCTGGGCCAGGATAGCTTTTTAACCATGGTAGATCTGAATGGGAAGGAACAGATTTTACCCTTGTCCTGGGGGGCTGAATTGGATAGCGGAGGAAAAAATAAAACTAAAGGTTTTCAGGCCCTGAAGCCCGGCACCTTTATTGACGCTTACCTCTCTGGTGATGAGGTTATGCGGGTTGCTGTACTTACAACCAAAAGCCTTTCCGGTAATGTTAATAGTGTAACCGGAAAAAGGCTGGAACTGGAGAACAAGGGTTCCAAAGGCAATCAACCAACCTGGTTTAATTACTGGGATCGAGCTCGGATTATAAATAAGGATGGCCGCAATGACTACGTCATAAGGGGTGACAAAGTAAAAATTACCTACCTGGACCCGGACCCCGAGGGTATTGACGATGAAATCCCGCTGGAAATAATAATTACCGGCAGACCGCAATGGAAGAAGGTTACGGGCGAGGTGGAAAGGATTGGTGGCAGTGGTGAGGGGCGGCAGGTGGTTTTAAAGAAGAACAAAAACTATACCCTGGATACCACTGCGACCGTGTATCGGGAAGATGGTAGTATTATTGCTTTAAGCGATATAAATCCGGGTGATAAGGTGGAGGCTATGGTAGATGGTGCTGGTATCGTAATGAAACTAATCTTAAAGGATCCACCGGCTTAAAAATCTTCTTAGGATTTATATTGGAGAAGTGTAGATATACAATTTGGGTTTAACTTGGCATGATTTACGTGGAATTAACAGGAGTTTGAATATGGATAGAATAAAACACTTGAATCACTTTTATGATATTCTAACCGAACTGCAAAGCAAAACCGGGACCCGTATACTGGCTACCTGCAATATCCGTATGGAGTGGCCCCAGCAGGGAGTTTACTTCTTTTTTCAGCCGGGAGAGCTGCGTGATAACGGTAAACAGATGCGGGTAGTCAGGGTAGGGGTATCAAAATCTTCTGAAAGCCCCCAGAGCCCTTTATGGGATCGTTTGCGGGAGCACCGGGGAACAATCAGCGGTAAGTTTTCCGGAGGGGGAGACCACAGGATATCCAATTTTCGCTATCATGTTGGTAGCGCTTTGATAAACCGGGATAATTTGGTCTGCCCTTCCTGGCAAGAACTTGATACTTATAATACAACCATCAGACAGGAGGAACATCCGCTGGAAAAGCAGGTAAGTGATATAATAAGCAATATGCCTTTCCTCTGGATTTCCACTGATCGCAGTACCCGGCCGGATCAGTTAAACCAGTTTATTAAACGTAATGCGGTAGCATTGCTTAGTAATTACGATGCTCAGATTTCCCTGGATGCACCTTCCCCTGCCTGGTTAGGGCATTATTGTCCGAATGATGCTATTCGTCTTTCGGGATTATGGAACTACCGTAGTGTTGATGTAACCTGCAACCCCAGGTTTCTAAACTACCTGGAAAAACTGGTACGACTGGTGAAGTAAAGGTATAGCCGTAATATTGATGAACAAGTAAAGGCGATAACTAGGAGTGATATTATTGAAACCCCGGCCAAGTAAAACCGACTATTACCTGAATATTGCTCTGGATGTAGCAGCACGCGGTACCTGCCTGCGGCGTAATTTTGGTGCAGTAATTGTTAAGGATGATGCCATAGTTTCCACCGGGTACTCCGGAGCTCCTCGAGGTTTGCCTAATTGCTGTGATCTGGAAATCTGTGAACGGGATCGTCGGGGAATACCCAGTGGGGAAAGATATGAACTGTGCCGGAGTGTGCATGCCGAAATGAATGCCATAATTAATGCTGGAAGGGATAAAACCCTTGGCGCTACCCTCTATCTATCCGGTTTTGATGTTAAGAGTGGGGAGTTAATTGATGCCGAGCCCTGTTTTTTATGTAAAAGGATTATATTAAATGCGGGCATTTATAAAGTGATTTGCCGGACCAAGGACGGGAGCTCATGGGCCATCATACCAGAAGGACACCCCGACTATCAGCAGTAGTACCAGGGAAAAAAGGAGAGTGTGGGATGATTTATAAGCTTACCCTATTAAGAAATTTACCAGAAGCAGAGGCGGGTTTTGAGTTTTATCTCCGGGGAGGCCTGGCTTCCCACGATGGAGAAGAATGGTTTTCCTGGGTTACCCGGGAACCAATATATGCTCGCCTCTACTGGCTTTATGTGGAAAAGAGAGAGGACTGGGTACTGGTGGAGGAAAGCGATATTCCTGATACCCGTTATGAGCTGCAGGATAATTTCCCCAACAATCGCCTGGTTTCATTCAAGGAGGCCCTGGATGAACAGGGGTTTCTCTATGATGAAAGCTTTAATGGAATTAATAATATTCGCTGTTGTGATGAGCAGTTAAAAATGCTGGGAGCCACCAAAGCTGACTGTATCTACTGCAGTAATTGCGGTAAAGCGGTGCAGGACGCCGTCAATTACCTGGTATGGGGACTAAAAGATGTCCAGGCACCACGAAGAGCCTATTTTACTGAATTCAGCTATGACCCCTACCGCAAATTCATAACCGGCATAGTTAAAGATGAGAACCTGAAAAAAGGATAGAAATTCATAAGTGGGCACCTGGCAGTTGGAGCCAGGTGCCGGGTAGTCCCTTACTCTTTATCATAATAGTGGATCCAGCCTAATCCCCGGGCCAGATCCGGGTTCACCTTCGAACCTTCCGGAAGTGAATACCTTAATGCTCCTGATGGACAACCGTCAACCGTTTTAATAATCGCATGAGGGTCATCGCCATCAATATTTACCCAGGGACGTGCCCCTGGATTAAACACTGCAGGCAGGGTGGAAAAACAATTGGTGTCATGGGTACATTGTTCAGGGTTCCAGTAAACCATGATATCGGAATTTTGGTAAATCTTCTTATAATTTTCGGCCTTAAAATCATGGGGGTTATTTGGATTAACTTCTGCTTGAAATTTTAGATCTCCCTCCAGCAAACCATCTTCTCCCAGCACCGCCCGAGCAAAACGTTTGCCAAAATCATTAGCCTGTTCCAAATCAGATACTGTCGGTTTCATACGCACCCGCAGACCGGGAATTATTTTCATCCGCAGCATCCTCAGCCGGGACTCTATAATGGGCACGGCTTCACCACTCCAACCATAAGCCCCAAAGGCTGTCGCTACTTTACCACCATGTACCAGCGGGGATAGGCGGGTAAGCAAATCCCAGACCTGGGGTGGAGCATCTTTATTAATAGTCGGTGAACCAATGAGCACGCCAGAAGCATTTTCAATTTCCCGGGCTAATTCCGCCGGATCAGCGGTTAACATATCATAGACTTTTACATTTAAAGCGCCATCTGTATTCAGGCCCCCTTCAATACTGGTGGCCAGCTTCTCGGTATAGCCATGGGCACTAATCCAGGCCAGTATTACGGTGGGTTGGGTATCTGTGACTGTGGTTTCCTTACTCCATTCCCGGTAGAGTTTTATATAGTAGTCCAGATTTTCTCGCAATACCGGGCCATGACCGGGACAAATAATATCGATATCATATGTTTCTAGCCGATCCAATGCCCTCTGCATAGGAATTTTAAAGGGTCCCAGTATATGGTGGAAATAATCCCTTAGTTCTTCGGTTAAATCTTTATCAATAAGATCATTGAATAAACGTTCATCAGGATAATGACTGCCAAAAGAATCACAGGAAAACAGTATTTTGTCCTCTTTGACATAGGTATACATAGTATCCGGCCAATGCAGCAAGAGGGCATTAATAAAATGGAGGGTTTTACCACCAAGGGCAATCTCGCTGCGGTTACTTATTATTTGATAAGGAAAATCCCGGTTACAGATCTCGCGCAGAAATTCCACTGCATTTGGATGACCTACTATGGTTAATCCCGGTATCAAATCAAGCAATTTTTCAATAGAACCTGCATGGTCAGGTTCAGTATGGTTGACTACCAAATAATCAATTTGTTCCAGGTCAACTACTTGCTCAAGCCTGGCCAGGTATTCCTCAAAAAATTCCTCCTTAACACTATCAATAAGGGCAATTTTTTCCTCTCCCCGGACTAGATAGGAATTATAACTGGTGCCATATTCAGTTTTCATAATGATGTCAAAGACTTCAAGTTCGGGGTCCATTACCCCCACCCAGAAAATATTATCCTTAATTTGCACCACTGACATTTCTATCCCCCCTCTACCTTTATATTAAATGGCTTTAGCGCCAGACACAAGAACCAAGTACTACGCTACTATTTTTGGATTAATATTACATTGTTTCACGTGAAACAATACGTTAATTTGCTTGCTTTTTCACAAGGTCTCCAATATGATGGTCTTAATACAAAGGAAAGGGGGAATAGTATGCAGGCGATTAAGATGAAAGACGATGTTTATTGGGTTGGGGTACGTGATCCGGAGCTTAGAATTTTTGATTTGGTTATGACGACGGATTACGGAACCAGCTACAATGCCTATCT
>JAQUGU010000034.1:9356-11959 GCA_028683995.1 Syntrophomonadaceae bacterium
ACCATAGGTGATTTTGATATTCAGACCTTCAGTCTGGTAGAGGATAAACTGGAAGATGATGAACTGCTGGATCGTATTGCTGCTGCTATAGCCGAAGCCGATGGATTGCTCCTGGGCTCCAATACGGTAAATGGTGATGCCCTGCCCCAGGTATGGAGACTGTTAGGGCGGCTATCACCCATTACCCACGGTGATAAGGTGGCCATGGCATTCGGCGCTTATGGTTGGAGTGGTGAGGCGGTACCGAGTATAGAAAACCGGCTGAGAGCGTTGCGCATGAAGGTTTTACCCGGTTATCGGGTGAACTTTAAGCCTTCCGAGCGTAATCTGGAAGATGCCTTTAACCTGGGCATGGATTTTGCCCGAGCGGTACTGGAGAAGAAACAGGACCAGAGTCAGACCCGCTGGCGCTGCCTGGTTTGCGGCCATATCCATGTAGGGGCGGAGCCACCTGAAATTTGCCCGGCCTGTGGGGTGGGCAAAGAGAACTTTGTTCAGGAAGGCATTGAGGATGAGTTTATTAATGACAGCGAAGAACGTTTTGTTATTATAGGAGGCGGAATTGCCGCCCTCTCCGCCGCCCAGGCCCTGCGCAAGCGCAATCGTACCGCCAAGATTACTATGCTCAGTGAAGAAGGCAGCAGGCCCTACTACCGGCCAGCACTATCTGATCTCTTGAGCGAAGACCTGCCGGAAAACAGGCTCTATGTCTTCGAACAGAGATGGTATGAAGAGAATCAGGTTGATTTAAGAACTGGCAGCAGGGTAGTTAAGATTGATACTGCCGGTAAAACACTGGAGATGCAATCAGGTGAAAGCATAGAGTATGACAAGCTCATTATTGCTACCGGAGCACGAAGTAATATACCGCCCTTTAAAGGTACAGATAAGGAAGGGGTATATTCCATGCGCAGTCTGGATGATGCCCTTAAATTAAAGGCAGCCATAAAGACAGCCAAAAAAGCAGTTGTTATTGGCGGAGGAGTTCTGGGCCTGGAAGCCGTATGGGAGATGATTGGCAGCGGCATTGAGGTATCTGTGGTCGAATTTAACCAGAGACTAATGCCCCGGCAATTGGATGAAGCTGCCTCCCTGCGTTTACAAGAACTGATGAAAGAGCAGGGGATACAACTGTGCCTGGGAGTAGCTACTGATGAAATACTGGGAGATGGGCAGGTAACTGGAGTTAAGTTAAGCGATGGTACGGTGTTGGAGGCTGATTTGGTCCTCCTATCCACCGGCGTGCGTCCAAACGTAGAACTGGCCCAGGAGGCCGGAATAGAAGTTGCCCAGGGTCTAGTAGTTGATGATAATATGCGCACCAGTGTAAGTAACGTTTATGCTGCCGGTGATGTAGCCCAGTTCGGGGAAAGGCCGGTAGGATTATGGCCGGTATCCATGGAGATGGGTCGGATAGCCGGAGCTGCAGCTGCTGGGGATTGGGTGGAATACAAACAACCTCTAATCTCAACCATGCTGGTGGCTTTTGACCGGGAGATATTTTCCATTGGTGAGGTCAACCTGTCTCCGGAAGAGTGCCGCATAGTGGAAGTGATAGACCCGGTAGAGAAATACTATAAAAAGAGCTATATAAAAGATGGAGTACTGGTAGGAGAGATTATAATTGCTCCAAAAGTTGACACCAGCGAATCCGTGCGTAACCTGGGACGTGACAAGAGCGGCACGAAACAATACAAACGCTGGAAATGCCGGGTATGTGGATATATCCATGAGGGTCCTGAACCCCCGGATATTTGTCCGGTATGTGGAGCCCCCAAAGATATGTTTGACCCGGTGGAATAAAATAAGTCTAAAATACCCGGTCTCTGTAAAGGGATCGGGTTTTTAGATTTACGGCTATGGGAATTGAATGCCCCTCTTGGTTTTAGTATAATCTACTTACTAATATATTTTATCAAGGAGGATTACATGAAATCTAGTGTAACCATTTCCAGTAAGAGGCAAATAACTATTCCGATTGAAATTTTCCGCTTGTTGGAACTAAAAGAAGGGCAAAAACTTATAGTGGAAGTAGAAAATGACCGTATAATAATGAAACCACGGCCAGAGAGCTTAAGCAAAGCTCTTATGGGTAGTACTCGTGGATTATATGGTCATAACGCAAGTGAGGTTGATGAATATGTAGAAAAGGAACGTGACCCATGGCCAGAGTAGAACAATTTGTTGCAGACATATCTACTTATAATAATCTTATGCTGGACACTAATACTATCATTTATTTTCTTGATGGTGTCTCCGACTTTGCTGATTTATTAGCTCCCTTATTTGAAATGATAGAACTGGGTCAGATCAAGGCTAATGTTTCAGTTATATCCGAAGCTGAATTACTGGTAAAACCATACCGTGATAATATTCAGGATGCCCTGGAAGTTATAAAGTTTTTTCTGGATGAATTCCCTAATTTAAAGGTAATTTCGGTTAGCAGGGAAATTGCTGACCAGGCAGCAAAAATACGTGCTGACCTCGGTATCAAGCTTCCTGACGCTATTATCTTAGCGACTGCCCTGCAAAACCAATGCGACCTGTTACTGGGAAATGATTTAAGCCTAATGCGTATAGCAACGAAATACTTGCCGACTGTA
>JAQUGU010000248.1 GCA_028683995.1 Syntrophomonadaceae bacterium
AAATAATATTTAGGAGGTTATACCATGTTGAAGTTTAGGCAAAAATCAGGGTTTTCTTTGGTACTCTCGCTGGTTGTACTTTTTTGCTTATTCCTATCCTTACCGGTACTGGCTGAAGGTGATAGCGGTGATGGTTCCGGTGGCGGGCATGATGCCCCACTGGCCTTAGCTACTTCCAACCCTGCTGATGGGGCTACAAATGTAGCAGTCGATGCTCAGATTAAGCTGACCTTTAATAAAAACGTAATTAATATGTCGGTTAAGGACAATAACGTAAAATGTTTTGCCCTGTATAACAATGGGCAAAAGGTTCCAATTAGCGTTATTATGGCCGATGACCAGATTCAACCGGAATATAAGCGGGAAGTGACTATTGCCCCCCAGCAGCCTTTGCAACCGGGGAGCAATTATACCCTGAAAATATCACCTGAGTTGCAGGCTAAAAGTGAAGCCGTATTGGGGCAAGAGGTAAAAGTAAATTTTACCACTGCTGGTGGGGGAAGTGTAACCCCCACTACTCCCGGAAATAATAGTGGAAATACAGTTAAACCGACAAAACCGGTAAACCCACAGCAGTCTGATGCTAATAAGAATCAGGCTGTACAAAATCAAGTAACAGGTGACAATACATCTGATAACGACAAGTTGGAAACAAGTGATAATCAGGTATCGGCAGAGCAGGATGAAACTAAGCCCGACCAGGATAAGGTTGACAATGCTGAAAAGTCGAGCACCAACGATAGTAAGGCAGAAGCCTCTGATAAGGACAATAGTATAAGTAAGCCTGTAATTGCCGGTATCGTAGTAGTCGCAGGAGCATTAATACTTTATTTTTTCCTGAGGCGTAAATAACTTAAGAATAACTTGAGGGGGATTATCCTCTCAAGTTATTTGCAGGAGTGAGCACTACGCGTAAGAGAATTATTTACATTATATTAATAATAGCACCCCTGCTCTGTATATTTGCCTCACTCTTTGTAGGTAGATATCCATTATCTCTGCCTCTGGTAGTCAAGACTTTATGGGGCCAAATAGCATTGATTAATTATAATATTCCAGATATGTATCAGACCCTGGTTTGGGATGTTCGAATGCCCCGGGCTATTTTGGGGGCTATGGTAGGTGGTTGCCTGGCAGTCAGCGGGGCATCTTTTCAGGGATTATTTAGAAATCCGCTGGTAAGCTCAGGAATACTTGGGGTAAGTTCCGGGGCCGGGTTTGGTGCAGCGCTGGCTATCATTCTTTTTCAAGGCAATACCTCGGCTGTTTATATTTTTGCTTTTGCTTTTTCCATGCTGGCAGTGCTTTTAAGTTACCTTATTGGCCGGGTGTACAATGCTACTCCTACTATCACGCTGGTATTAGGAGGCGTTGTAGTATCTTCTATCTTCTCGGCATTAATTTCTTTTACTAAATACGTAGCCGATCCCTACCAGCAGCTTCCGGCCATTGTTTTCTGGCTAATGGGCAGCCTGGCTACGGCACGCTACCATGATATTATAGTAGCCGGAATTCCCATGAGTATTGGTATAGCCGGCTTAATTGCTATCAAATGGCGCATAAACGTATTATCCATGGGTGACCGGGAAGCTCATTCCCTGGGAGTGAACCTGGCAGTTGACAAGGGTATAGTAATTATTTGCGCCTCCCTGGCAACCGCCGGTGCAGTCTGTGTAAGCGGAATAATAGGTTGGGTGGGATTAGTTATTCCCCATATATGCAGGATGATAGTAGGTAACGACAACCGGGTATTAATTCCTGCCAGCCTTTCCCTGGGAGCTTGTTTTTTAGTTTTGGTAGATAATGTGGGGCGAATTATAACCGGGTCAGAGATGCCTCTGGGGATTCTTACCGCCCTGATTGGAGGACCCTTCTTTGTCTGGTTACTTAAGAAAACCAAAGGAGGGGGCTGGTAATATGAGCATTTTACAGGTGACCAATGCCTCTTTTAGTTACGAACGGCAATCAGAGAATATCTTTGAAGACATAAGTTTTACGGTGGGCAAAGGTGAAATTTTTTGCCTCCTGGGCCCTAATGGTTGCGGTAAAAGTACTTTATTAGATAACATCTTGGGAGTTAATCATTTAAAACAGGGTGACATCAGGGTAATGGGAAAAGATACCCGTACCCTTAAATCAGGGCAGATAGCCCGCTATATCGCTTATGTACCCCAGAGCCATGAACGTACTTTTCCTTACCAGGTAATTGATATAGTAAAAATGGGACGGGCAGCGTATACCGGGCGTTTCTCTTCCCCTTCGGCAGAAGATAAGGAAATTGCCAAAGAGGCTCTTGACCTGGTCGGCTTAAGGCATCTGCGCCATCGTCCCTATACCCAGTTAAGTGGTGGGGAGGGACAACTGGTGATGATTGCCCGGGCCCTGGCCCAGAAAACACCTGTGATTGTAATGGATGAGCCTACCGCCCACCTGGATTTTAAACATGAGATGGTAGTCATGGAAACCATTGTTAAGCTGGTAAAAACCACCGACTTAACCGTAATTATGGCTACTCATTTTCCCAACCATACCTTTTATCTGGAGAACAGTGGCATTAAGACTACGGTTGCCTTGATGCATAATAAACATTTTCTGGAGGTGGGGAACCCTACTCGGGTACTTAATGAACATAACATGAGAACCCTTTATAATGTCAATACCAAATTGATGACCTGCCCCCTGGATACCTCAACAGTATTGAAACAATTGGTTCCAGTTAGTACCCTGAAGAGATTGAACGAAGAGGAGCGGAACACTTATGTTTGATAAAAAATATCCCCGTTTAATATTTTTGCTACTAATTATACTGCTGCTGGTAATAGGCTACCGTTACTGGCAGGGGCATAATCAA
>JAQUGU010000249.1 GCA_028683995.1 Syntrophomonadaceae bacterium
GTGTAGTTGAATTGATTAAGTGTGAACAAAACCGTCTTTATGTCAGAGGATTGGACGCTATTGATGGAACTCCAGTCCTGGATATAAAAATATATATTCCCCATTTCGATGCCTTCCCATTGGCAGAAACTCCATTGAATTGGTGTAAGGGGGATAAACTGATAACCACTTCTCGTGCTTTCCACTGGGATACTATAAATGTTGGGCTTACGCTGGGGTTAAGAACTGGCGCCAAAGCCTTGCAAGTTTTGGGTATCAGTCGCGGGGAAGCGGTCAGAGCCGAAGTGGTGGGAGGACATTTCTTTGCCCAGGGTATTGAGGGGGTTACCGGCTGCAGTGTTTTGCGGGGCAATATGATTTTTGAAGAGATTAGAACTCCGGGCGGAGAGTGGAAACTGAGACTGGTGAGTCAGGATAATGAGGTGGTAATCAAGCTCAACAATCATCTTTACGCCGAAGCGAGTGAAGTTCTGAGGATGGGGGAGGAGACCCTATTTGCCTCGGTGCAAAAGGGCTAAGATGGCTCTTAGGGTACCGGGTTGAGTCAAGAGAGCTGTTCCCCCGACTCACTTTGTATAGCGGCGAATGATATCCAAAAATTGCTCACCATATCTTTCGAATTTTACCTGTCCTACGCCATTTATTTTAAGCATTGCTTCCCGGTCCTGGGGCAGGTAAGTTGCCATTTCCCGCAGGGTGATATCCGGGAAAACCACATAGGGGGGCAATCCCTGTTGACGGGCAATTTGCAAACGCAGTTCCCGTAAAGCTTCGAACAGGTTGCTTTCCGGTGCGGCGGCCTGAGGTATTTTAGGCAGACTTAGTATAATCTGCTCCTGGCTGCGTAAAACTGGACGCGCCCTGGGGGTTAATGTCACTACCGGGTATTTGCCGCTGCTAATACTAAGGTAGTCCTCAGCAGCCAGTAGATTAATCAAATCAATAATCGAGGCCGTGCTCAGTTCACTCATGATTCCATAGGTAGATAGCCGGTCAAACCCCAGTTCAATAATTCTCTTCTGCTTGGAGCCTTTTAATACCGAAGCAATAAGTTTACTGCCATAGGCTTGTTTCATCCTCACAATACAGGAAAAAATCTTCTGGGCCTCAATAGTAATATCCCGCAGCTCCCGTTCCATACAATTAGCACATTGCTGGCAATGCTCGGGAACACCGCCTTCTCCAAAATACTCCAGTATATATTTGCGCAGGCAGTGAGAAGTATGACAGTAGTCTATCATATCCTGCAGTTTGGCATATTCCATTTCTTTACGGGAGGGAGACAGGATACCCTGTTCGATTAGAAATTTTTGAATTAATATATCTTGAGCCTGGTACAGCAGGATACAGTCAGCCTCCTGACCATCTCGCCCGGCTCGTCCGGCTTCCTGGTAATAAGCCTCCAGGTGCCGGGGCATGTTATGATGAATAACAAAGCGGACATTGGACTTATCAATACCCAGACCAAAAGCATTGGTAGCTGCCATTACCTTAATCTGATCGTAAATAAAAGCTTCCTGGTAGCAGCTTCTCTCGGCATTACTCAAACCGGCATGGTACTTGCCTGCTGAAAATCCCTGCTTGGTAAGCTCATCAAAAAGGCTGTCTACCTCTTTGCGGGTAGCGGCATAAATGATACCCGGATAATCGGGGTGTTCTTTCAAATAGCGATTGATGAAAGAGGAACGGTCAACTCCTTTGTGTACTGAAAAATAAAGGTTAGGGCGGTCAAAGCTATTAATAAAAACCACAGGCTGCTCCAGCCCTAACAGTTTTATGATATCTTCCTCTACCCGGGGGGTGGCAGTAGCAGTAAAAGCTGCCACAATGGGCCTTTGTGGCAGGGAGCTAATCCAGGCTCCGATACCCAAGTAGCTGGGGCGAAAATCATGTCCCCATTGGGAAACGCAATGGGCTTCGTCGACAGCTACCAGGGAAAGGGGAAGCTCCTGTAAGAGGTCGGTGAAATTCTCTGACTCCAACCGTTCCGGGGCCACGTAAAGCAGCTTATAGTAGCCCCGACGGGCCTTATCGAGACGGTTATAAAGTTCGCTATGGTTAAGGGAGCTATTAATATAAGAAGCATTGATACCCTGGTCATTTAGAGCATCTACCTGATCTTTCATCAGGGCAATTAGCGGAGATATAACCAGCGCAAGTCCCGGAAGGACCAGTGCGGGTAACTGGTAGCACAATGATTTACCGCCCCCGGTGGGCATTATCCCCAGGGTGTCACGGCTATGTAAAATGCTATCTATAATCTGCTCCTGGCCCATTTTAAAGTCCAGAAAACCGAAGTGCTGGTCCATGATCTGTCGGACCTTGACCTCCAAGTGGATCATCTCCTTACAAAAACTAGGATTTATCTGTTATAATATAATTGCTATAATATTATTTACTTTCTATACTTTAAGGTACTTTTCGCCAGCCGTCCAGCTATTAAAGATCTCCCAGGGAAAAATAAGAAAAACTACCCGCTGCCAGGTTCAGGTAGAGCCGGGATGAAACCAGCGCTTATATTGCCAGGGTACCAGCAGGCGGTAAACCTGGTTTTTGTTTGGAATAAGATAACAGAACTGCAGGCCATAAATTCATTTAATTGGAGAGGTGATTGATGTGATGTATGGAGTAATTTTAGCAGGAGGAACTGGGGAACGCTTTTGGCCGTTGTCACGCCGGGAAAATCCGAAACAGTTTTTACCTTTATTTGGTCAGCGAACCATGTTGCAGCTTACTATGGATAAGCTTAAAGGGCTAATTACAGCGCAGAATGTTTTTGTAGTTACTGATAAGGCATATGAAGATTTAGTGGCGGCTCAACTGCCTGAA
>JAQUGU010000250.1 GCA_028683995.1 Syntrophomonadaceae bacterium
AACATAAGGAAAGACCGGCAAAGCCGCTTGTACCATAAAAAGAGCAAAGGCTACCAACGGAGCTAATATACCAAAAGCTCGTATGTAATTTATTACCATAGATACACTCAGGTTACTGACGTTCTGGAAAAAATCCATTTCGATCCTCCTGTTGTCGGGTGAGTAAATAGGATATTTCCAAAATAGCAAGCGACGGCTTGTTTGTCAAGAAAATAGCCTGGGTTAAAACCTGGAAAACTTGCGAGCTATAAGATTGTAAGCAGTACTCCTGATGGCAGTATGCCTGTGCTATAATATGGATAACCTGAACTAAAGGGGAATAGCATGCAGCTTAATGTTCTGGATTATGCCATCATAGCTATCTTACTGCTCAGTGCCTGGGCCGGTTTAAGGCGAGGCCTATTTAATATAATTGGCGGCCTCATGGGTACACTGATTGGTTTACTGGCGGCCGTAGTTTTTCACCGGGAACTGGCCCTGTACCTGGAAAAGCATTTTGCTCTTAGTACCTGGCTGGCGGGAATTTTTCATGAAAAATTGCCACTTCCTGCTCTTAGCCCGGGACTGGTGAAAGTGCTGGGCTATCCTGCGGAGCTGGCTGACCCTGCGTTTTATCTGGCCACATCGCTGGTAATAGCCATATCCTTTTTGCTTATTCTCTTACTGGGGAGCAAGCTCATACAGCTCCTGTGCAAATTACTGGAAGGTCTCCTGGCCCATGGGATCCTGTCCGGGGTAAACCGGGGGTTGGGTATGGGCTTACTGCTGTTAAAAAATCTGCTAATAATGGTGGTATTGGCGGGAGTACTGCTCGCACCCCTGGAACTGGGAGCCCGGATGGGTTTGCCGGCTGCATTGATTTCTACTCAGTATATGCATGATTCATTTTTAGTAGAGCATCTTCTAAACATATTTGACCATTTAAAAGCTCTGTTAGAAATAAGGTATAAGCAAGTTTAAAGGAAGGGTAATCTATAAACCTATATCGAATTAATTAAGGAGGTTGAACTATATTGGCTGATAATAAGGAAGGATTAAAACGTAATGCCTGGATGCGTATTGAGGATGAGGAACTGGAGCGGGTGTTTGATTTTAATGAAGGCTACATCGACTTTCTCAGCCAGGTAAAAACTGAGCGGGAAGCGGTCGATTATATCGTAAAAGTAGCTCGCTTAAAAGGTTTTACCGATATAGATAAGGTTAATCAGCTGGAAGTCGGACAGAAACTTATCATAACCGAAAAGGGAAAAATCTGTGGCTTGCTGGTTATGGGAACCCGCCCTCTGGAGGAGGGAATAAATATGGTTGCTTCCCACCTGGACTCTCCCCGCCTGGATCTCAAAGCCCGACCCGTTTATGAAGCCGATGGCCTGACTCTATTAAAAACCCATTACTACGGGGGCATTAAGAAGTATCACTGGGTAAGCATACCCCTGGCTTTACATGGAGTAGTGGTTAAAAAGGACGGGCAGAAAATAGAGGTCTGCATTGGCGAAAAGGATAGCGACCTGGTATTTACCATAGCCGACTTGCTTCCTCACCTGGGCAAAAAGCAGATGGAAAAGAAGGCTTCGGAAGTGGTGAGTGGTGAAGCCCTGAACGCCCTGGCGGGCAGTATGCCATTAAAAGAAGTGGAAAACGACAGTATTAAAAAATATTTCATGCAATTGTTAAAAGAAAGTTATGATATAGAAGAGGATGATTTCACCAGTGCGGAACTGCAACTGGTTCCTGCCTATGCCGCCCGGGAGGTAGGTTTGGACCGCAGCATGGTGGGTGCTTACGGCCAGGATGATCGGGTATGTGCCTATACCTCACTACAGGCCATACTGGAGGTGGAAAAACCGGAAAGAACTGCCCTGTGCCTGTTTGTGGATAAAGAAGAAATTGGCAGCACCGGCAATACCGGGTTGCAATCTTTGTTGATAGAAAATATTATGGCGGAAATTCTGCACAAAGCAGGGCAACATGATTATTTTATGCTGCGTAAATGTTTGGCTGCATCGTATGCCCTGTCAGCCGATGTTAACGCTGCAGTAGACCCGAACTATCCGGAAGTATTTGAAAAAATGAACTGCAGCTTTCTCTCCAACGGGATAGTATTAACCAAGTATACCGGTTCCCGGGGCAAGGCCGAATCTAATGACGCCAATCCTGAATATCTGGGCGCTATCCGGGCCTTGTTTGATAACCATAACGTCGTCTGGCAGGTAGGGGAACTGGGTAAAGTAGATCTGGGTGGCGGAGGAACCGTAGCCCGCTATATGGCTTACTATGGCATGGAAGTAGTTGACTGCGGGGTAGCGGTAATGGGTATGCACTCACCCTTCGAGGTGGTAAGCAAGGCGGATGTATACATGGCTTACCAGGCTTACCGGGCCTTTATGCAAGAATTCGGGGCTGCTCCTAAAACCACAACCTCGAAGAAAAGGAATGTTAAAAAAGCAAGCAAGAAAGAGAAGTAATAAAAAGCCGCGTAAATCCTTTAATAATCCGCGTGATCTGCGTCTGTTTAACATTGTGGAGTGCTGGACTAGAGGGCAAAAGAGAATTCTCCTCACTCCTTACTTATAGAAAACTAATCATGTTCTAAACTCGAAGTTATTTACAAAACAACTTTATTATCAACGCCGTATTTCGTATTAACTCCCATGGCCGAGGGCGCAAAAAGGCATTAAAATAGGGTTTGAGGTGTCGGCTCTATACTAATATTTATAATAAATCAGTGTAATTCATAGGTTTCCCCCTACGGGGACACGGATGTACCTATCGGTACAATTAAAGTGGCA
>JAQUGU010000251.1 GCA_028683995.1 Syntrophomonadaceae bacterium
ATATTGATGGTTTGGTTGATAGGGAGATGCTCAATCGTGACATCTTGCAGCCATTGATGTTTAACCTGCAATTAATTAGGGATAATGTCAGCCAAAACCGCTCCAACCTGATCGATTTTATTAAATCTAGTGTGCTAACCGTAGGGCAAATAACTGAAACCGAGGATATTGACAGGGTTATCGCAGACGTCCTGACAGGCCATACCGCTATTTTGGCAGAAGGAGCGCCCCAGGCCCTGCTTATTGATGCTAAGGGCTGGAAAGAACGAAGTATCGAGGAGCCCAAAAACGAGGTGTCAATTCGGGGCCCAAAAGATAGTCTTACTGAAACCCTGCGTACCAACACAGCTTTACTGCGGCGAAAGATCCGGGATCCGCGTTTAACGTTTGAGAGCCTGCAAATCGGGGAGCGTTCGAAAACGGATGTTGCAGTTGCTTATATCAAGGGTATCACCCCGGACAATCTCATCGAAGAAATCAATCAACGGTTAAAACGAATAGATACCGACGCCATTTTGGATGTTGGCTATATAGAACAATTTATTGAAGATAGTCCCGCATCCTTATTTCCCACCGTAGGCATTAGTGAAAGACCGGATGTGGTGGCAGCCAGAATATTGGAGGGTCGAGTCGCCATATTGGTTGACGGCTCCCCGATGGCCTTAATGGTACCATTTTTATTTATCGAAGGTTTTCAAAACCCGGATGATTATTACGCCCGACCATTTTTTGCTGCATTGGTACGGTGGGTTCGATTGCTGGGCTTTTTCCTTAGTGTCTATTTGCCAGGTATTTTTGTTTCATTAAAAGTTTTTCACCCGGAATTATTTCCGACCCCATTGCTGGTTTCAGTGGCGGCAGCCAGGGAAGGGCTTCCTTTCCCTGTTGTTTTGGAGGCCCTATTAATGCTGTTGTTGTTCGAAATCCTGCGGGAGGCGGGTCTCAGGATGCCCCGCTCACTGGGCCAGGCTGTTAGTATTGTGGGTGCGCTGGTAATCGGTCAGGCGGCAGTATCAGCCGGTTTGGTGGGAGCACCCATGGTAATAGTGATTGCCACCACGGCTATTACCTCTTTTTTAGTCGTTCCTTATGCTGACCTAGGGGCCTTATTCCGCATCATAATGACGGTAGCGGCAGGTTTTCTGGGTCTATTTGGCATAGTCTTTATTTCCATTGAGATACTTAGCCACCTAGCTTCTTTACGCTCCCTGGGGGTACCCTATTTATCTCCGGTAACACCACTCAACATTCGCGGCCTGAAAGATACTTTTGTACGGGCACCCTTATGGGCACTGGACAGCCGTCCCGCGTCTTTAGATTCACCCGATACGAGGCGGCAAGCACCCGGTCAAATGCCCCGGGATCCTAAAACCAGGCCCAACCAGAGGAAAAGCCAATGAAGAGAAGACAGCGTTTTAGAATTTATGTGGTTACTTTATTAATCATTATTCCAGTATTCGTATCCGGCTGTTGGGATAGCCATGAGTTGAATAAATTATCAATCGTATCTGGCCTAGGTTGGGATATAAATACGGACACGGGAGAGGTTACGCTTACCTTTCAATCCATTATTCCCAGCGAGATAAAAAGTTCTTCCAGTTCCGGTGGAGGTGGGGAGGAAAAAGGGGGTAATCCGCTTCATGCTATTCGATTGGACTCCAGCACGGGTTCATCAGCGTATGATGCCTTGAATCGCTATACCCAGCATGGTAGTCGCAGAACATTTTATCGGCACGCCCAGGTTTATGTCTTTGGCAAGGGTGGTGCACAACAGGGCCTCTATCCAGTGCTTGATTCAATAGCCAGGAATCCGATAAACCGCCCTAACGTCTTGATGGTAGTGGCAGAGAAAAAAGCCGGTGATATTCTAGGGATTCAGGATGGAATAGAAAATATTCAGGCCATTGGAATGGCCGCTGAGATAAAGTTATCGGCAGATTTCTCTAAATACCCGGCGGTCACATGCCTGGAATTTGCCAACCGCTTACTGAGTGAAACCACTGCTCCCATTGCCCCTATGATAGGCACCTTTGAGGATATTGGTCCGGAAGGGGAAAAAGTTAAAAAAACTCGCATTACCGGAACAGCAGTTTTTAAAGGGGACCGGATGATAGGACAACTGAATGAACGCGAATCAAGGGGGCTTTTATGGGCGATTAACAAGATCAAAGAAGGATTCGTAATAATTCCCGGAGCCAATCTGGAGATTATTCAGGCAAAAAGTAAAATCGTTCCCGAACTGCAGGACGACCAAATCAAGATTACTATCGAAATAAATGAAGAGTCCAACCTGCTGGAGTATGATGGCCACCGGGAGATGACCACCGACCTCCTGCAAGAATTGGAAAATATCCAAGCCCAAGAGATCGAAAGCCAGGTTAGGGGAGCAGTTGAGAAATCCCGGGCTCTAAATGCAGATGTTTTTGGGTTTGGGGACGCTGTTCATCGTAAATATAAAAAGGAATGGCAGGGTCTGAAACCGAGGTGGGATGAAATATATCCCCATATTGAAGTTGTGGTAAAGGTAAAAACTCATGTAAATGAAATTGGGGATATCAATAAAACATTAATGAGGGATTAAAGAAAACCGGCTTGCACCAAGCCGCCGGCGACGGTGGAACCGGGGTTGCACTTATACTAGCGTCCATTAATAATCTTATACTATCTGATAGTATAATGAAGAAGCAGGGGTATAATCTATGTTTTTGGAAAAAGGCAGAGTATCCAATTTTCAATTAAGCACATTAATAATCGGGTATATTTTGGGGGCTTCGGTTGT
>JAQUGU010000252.1 GCA_028683995.1 Syntrophomonadaceae bacterium
AACCTTGACCACCTCCTTCCCATACATTAATAATAACGATAGGAACATAAAAAACCCTGCAAATTCTCCGATTTATTTATAACAAGAGCATAAAGAAGTGTTATACCAGGCTATTTAATGCTGAATTCGGGTAAGCTGCTTTTGACTAACCAGGTACTGACCCCGGTAAGTTCATATGCTTAGTTTGAGGATAGCAGCTGTTGGCAGGAATAGAATACCTGTTTCAAGAAGTGATCAAAAGCTGGACTGGATTTGGTAATCTTGCTTCCGAAAGGAGTATAAATACTTGAAGAAAATCGCCTTTTACACCCTGGGCTGCAAGGTCAACCAGGTGGAAACGGAACAGTTAAAAGAAGAATTTATCCATCGGGGATATGAAATAGTAGATTTTACTGACGAAGCTGATGTTTATCTTATAAATACCTGTACCGTCACCCATGTTAGTGACCGTAAATCCAGGGCGATTATACGGAGGGCAGCCCGTAATTCCCAGGCTCTGGTAGCGGTTACCGGCTGTATGGCCCAGGTTGCCGCTAAAGAACTGGCTGGTATTGAAGGAATTGACCTTATAGTAAACAATCTGGATAAAGAAAATATTGCTGACATAATTGAAGAATTAGACCCGGAGCAAGAAAGACCTGTAATAATTGAGTGTTCACCAGATAAGGCAAGAAGACTAAAGCCTATACTATATTCAAGGCAGCATAAACGTACCCGTGCTTTTGTAAAGATTCAGGACGGCTGTGAGAGCTGGTGCTCCTATTGTATTGTACCCCGGGCCCGCGGCCCTGTACGCAGCAAGCTGCCTGAACATGTCCTGCAGGAAATCGAACAACTACTTTCGCTAGGTTACCGGGAAATAGTCTTGACTGGTATTCATACTGGATTTTATGGCAAAGACCTGGATAATTGGGACCTTTTACGGCTCTTGAATAAAATTCTGACTGATAGTAAAGGCGATTATCGCATTCGCTTAAGCTCAATAGAGCCATTGGAAGTCAGTCAAGAACTTATAGACCTCATAGGCGATAACCCTACCAGGATGTGCCGCCATTTTCATATACCTCTGCAGAGCGGCAGCAACCGCATACTTAAAGATATGAACCGGCGATACCGCCGGGAGTATTATCATGACCTGCTGCAGGGAATCGCCGCCCGCATACCTGGTGTAGCCCTTACCACAGATGTTATGGTAGGTTTCCCCGGTGAAGATGAAAAAGATTTTCAGGATACCTACGACCTTATAGATAGTCTTCCCTTTATGGATTTGCATGTTTTTCCCTATTCCAGGCGCCCCGGCACCAGGGCTGCATCTATAACACCACAGGTGTCACCACAGGAAAAACAGGCCCGCAGCCAGAAGCTTCTGGATCTGGCTGAGCGAAAGCATAAAGATTTCATTTCCGGTCAGGTAGGGCAGGAGCTTACCCTGCTGGTTGAAAAACAAACCGGAGAGCATGATTATACCGGCCTCAGTGACAACTATATCGAAGTCAGTTTCCAGTCTCCTTACGATGTGTGTGGGGAACTCATTCGGGTTAGAGTGGAGGGGATTAATGCAAAGCGGGTTGAGGGGATATGGAATACCGGAACCCAGAACCCAAATAAACAACAACTATTTAGAATTGGCTGGGTGAATACCGGGCGGTCACGATAACGACCTGTTGGTTCGCCTCATCAATGCGATAAACGAGGGTGTAGTTCTGGATGAATAGCTGTCGGTAGCCACGATTGGCATAGGCACCGATTTTTCGTTCCGCTCCCCTGTAGGGAAATTGCTCCAGGCTGAATATCGCTTCCTCAATCACGTCCAACAACTCTGCCGCCGTATCCGGCGCAAGCCGTCCAGGTCACGCAATGCGCGGGTCAAGAGCTTTACGGTATACTTATCCAAGATGTTTCCTCCGTAAAGAGGCCAGCGCCTTTCTGGCGTCATGGAGCTGTCCGTCGGCGGCATATTCAGCCTCGGCCTCTGAAATTGCCCTATCCAGTTTTACCGTTTCCAGCAGTTCCTCGTAGGTTTCTATGCTCATGATTACCAAATCCCCGTAGCCGTTTTTCGTAATGAAAATCGGTTCTTGTCTTGCGTGGCAGATTTCGGATATCTCATTGGTATTCCTCAAATCAGTGATGGGTCTAATTTGCGGCATTTTGCTCCCCCCCTTCTTTGCACATTATTATAGCGGAATAATGTACAAAACACAATAAGCAGCAAATTAATTTTTCAGCATTTGTTCGCAGTTAGAAATCCGGATTATTTTTAATAGCCTGGTTGGTGGACAAAATGGAATACATTAGCAGGAAAAAGAGCGCTATAATTAGAAGTATAATATTTGAAAAACCATTAGGAATTGTCAGTAGGTGATAACATGCCCAAAATCTACGATAATATTGAAAACCACTTGAAAGGTGGCCTTATAACTGCCCTGGAAAGCTCATACCGGGCGGATTTTTGCGTGGGGTACTTTAACCTGCGGGGTTGGAAACTGGTGGATAAGCAAATAGACCATTTTACCGGAGAAGACCATTGTTGTCGCCTGCTGGTGGGAATGCAAAGACCGGAAGAAGAGCTCCTGCGAAAAGCCCTGGCCAGGATTGATGAAGGTTTAATGGATAATCCCAAAGCTCTGGCCTTAAAAAAGGAAATTGCCCGCTCCTTCAGGCAGCAATTAACCTTTGGTTTGCCGACTACCGAGGATGAGCGTAGTCTACAGAAGTTAAAACAGCAGCTAAGCCAGGGTAAACTTAAAGTAAAACTTTTTCTGAACCATCCTC
>JAQUGU010000035.1:0-5256 GCA_028683995.1 Syntrophomonadaceae bacterium
TAATATTATCATATAGTCAGAATAAAGGAAAACTTGCAGTATAACGTGAAAAATACCTCTTGTTGATTGCTCCTGGTAACAACAAGAGGTATTTTACCATTATAATTAGCTAACTTTGTTTTCCAGGCGCAAACGGTCGGCGATAATGGCTATAAATTCAGAATTAGTAGGCTTACCCTTTTCCCCGCTAATAGTATAGCCAAAGAACTTGTTAATCTTATCTATATCGCCGCGATCCCAGGCCAATTCAATAGCATGTCGTATAGCCCTTTCTACCCTACTGGGAGTAGTATCGTATTTCTGAGCTATAGTAGGATAGAGTTCCTTGGTGACTGCTCCCAGATAATTGATTTCGTCAACCACCAGCATAATAGCATCCCTTAAATATTGATATCCCTTAACATGTGCCGGTACTCCAATTTCGTGAATGACTTTTGTTACTTCTACTTCAAGATTTTTGGGGGATGCTGGGTGCATACTGACAGTAGATACAGAAGTAACACCATCTGTTCTCAGTTTAACATCTCTTGCCACCTGTTTAACCCGATCACCTAGCACCTGAAGGTTAAAAGGTTTTAAAATATAGTAGTCAGCTCCTAGTTGAACCGCCTTCTGGGTAATATTCTCCTGACCGAACGCCGTAAGTATGATAATCTTGGGACGTACTCGAAGGTTAAGTTCATTTATCTTTTCTAGAACCCCGATGCCATCCATATAAGGCATAATCAGGTCTAGTATAAGTACTTCAACCTCCTTCTTCTCTAAAACATCCAGTACCTCCATACCATTAGCACACACACCAACCATTTCAAAATCAGGCTCATTGGAGAAGTAATCCCTTAGAATTCCGCAAAATTCCCGGTTGTCATCTGCAACCAGAACCTTAATCTGATTAGATTCATTGAACATACAGATTTATTCCCCCTCATCCCTTTATATATCTGATTTTATTGATTTACTAACGGTTTTCGACGGTAGATCAAGGATTCCCTCCTTTTTTTTTCCACTAAATTAACCTAATATCTCACAGCCACTAACATAATGATACAGATATATACATAACAAATAACCTGACACTTTGTTTATATTATACAAGAAATATAAGACTAATGGGCTATTGATTTAATTTTCGATCGGTTTCAATTTGTCGAAACCTTTTTCGGCATTGTGTTATAATCGGTCATTTCCGACAGCATACTATCCATAAATATACCATAACCCCGTTGGGGATCATTAAGAAATACATGGGTTACCGCTCCAATAATTTTGGAATCCTGAATAATAGGACTTCCGCTCATCCCCTGAACAATACCGCCGCTTAAGTTTAACAGGCGCGGATCAGTTACCTTGATTATCATGCCTTTGCCATTATTACGTTCCGGATACACCTTCTCAATCATTATGTTAAATTTTTCTATATCCTCTCCATTTACCACCGTGTATATTTCAGCTTCCCCTTCCCGAACCTGATGAGCGTACCCTATTTCCATAGTATAAGGCGAAATGGGATTATTAATTTCAGGCCCAGTCTTACCATAGATACCGTTAAATGTGTTCTTGTTTATATTACCTTCGATCTGTCCATTACCATTAAAAACTCCGATTTTCTCTCCCGGTTGCCCGGGCTTACCCCGCTTGATAGTCTGAATAGAAGCGCTAACGATTTTCCCCTGCAAGACCTCAATTCCCTGGCGGGTATCAGCATCAACAATTATATGACCCAGAGCTGCATATTCGTTAGTATTAGGATCCCAGAAAGTAAGAGTCCCCACACCCACTATACCATCCCGCACATACAATCCTATTCTATATCTGCCCGTCTCACCGCAGGGAACGGGCTGTACCGGAACATTTATAAATTTATCCCGCCGCTTTATTGAGAGCGATACGGACTCTCCCTTTTTATCATCAATAATTCGGGCCAGCTCATTTTCACCACTAACCATTTTGCCATCTACGCGGTAAACCAGGTCTCCAATTTCCATGCCTTTATCCCGAGCCGGGTAAACCTTGTTACCCTCCTTATCTGTCACCGGAGCAAAACCAACCACCATAATACCCCGGGATTGCAGCAAAACCCCAATTGAATGCCCTCCGGGCACTACCCTGCGGGTGGGGAGTGATTCTATAGCCATGGACTTAATCGGTATATAACCCAGCAATTTCAATTGCACGTTCACCTTACCAGGACGCAGGGCCATTATTTCGTAACGGTTGCCATCCCGGTTAACTACCACCGGTGGGTCCTGGGAGGTGACAAAAACGCTTTCGCTGGGCCTGGTAACCTGCAGGTCAATTTTACTGCTTAGTTGTGAAGGTAAATCAAAATCTAATTGGTTGGATTCACCCACTACCATGCGCTGGTATGCAGGCAAACTTAAAAGGATTCGCGATGGGGGGGTAAAACAAATAGTCAGAAAAGCAAGTGCCAGAATAACTCCTATTACCGGCCTGATTCTACGCAAAAAATTCACTCCTGCCCGGAAGCAAGGGGATACCCAAAGGGCACACGCGGTTCTTATGCTTCCTCCAATTGATACCCTATATTTTCCCCATGGTCCGGGCAAAGTATACAAGTAAGTCGTCGGATGTGAAGCGTGAGGCGTGGGGCATGAGGCGTGGGGTGTGAGGTGTGGAGGTGTGAGGTGTGGAGGCGTGGTGCAAGGTAAATGTGTGAGTTTTAAAGTGTAACATGCCAGGTTGTAGGGGCAGACCCATGTGTCTGCCCGACGAGAAAACAGAGGGACGTTCTTTTTGTTTGACAAACAAAAAGAACGTCCCTCTGTTTCGCTATACATTTTATGAGCCTTTTTCTCGCAAAATCAACATTGCTAAATAATAATCGTTGTCTCCCCACCGGCGGACAGAGTACTAAGCCAGACATCAGTGGTATCTGGCGCAAGCCCCGGACTTATTTTTTTAGCATTTCCCTGGCGTGCTCCAGGGTGAGGGGGGAGTTGTCTCCGGCTAACATGCGGGCAATCTCCTTTACCCTGGTTTCATCATCTAATTCTTGTACCCGAGTAAAGGTATGTTCGTTTTCCACCTGTTTTTCAATCAAATAATGGGTATGAGCAAAACTGGCCACCTGGGCCGAGTGGGTAACCAGGATTACTTGATGGCTGGTTGCCAGTTGGCTTATTTTCCGAGCCATGGCAGTAAGGGCGCTCCCGCCTACTCCCACGTCAATTTCATCAAAAATAAGGGTGGGTACCTGATAGACCCGGGCCAAAACTGTTTTTAGAGCCAGTACAAAACGGGACAATTCCCCACCCGAGGCTATCCGTGCCAGAGGTCGCGGAGGTTCTCCGGGATTAGGAGAAAAAAGAAAATCCACCTGATCCATTCCACTACAACTGGGAACCTCTTTCCTTTCCAGGCAGACTTCGAATTTAACCTGGGGCATATTAAGCTCTACCAGTTCACTGTTAACCCGTTCCTGAAATAACTGCGCTGCCCTGGTGCGTGCCGCACTAAGTTCAGCCGCCCGGGATAAATAATCTTGCTGTAATACTTCGATAAGAGCCTGCAGTTCTTCTTTACTTTCCTGCTGACGGTTTAATTTATGCAACTCAACCCGGGCATCCTCCAGATAATCTAGAATCTCCCGGATACTATCCCCATATTTCATTTTTAACCGTGAAATTAAATATAACCGGTCTTCTACTTCTTCCAGTTGCTGCGGTTCAAAATCCAGGCCTTGCCGGAACGCATCCAACCTCTGCACCATGTCCTGCAAACTGTAGTAGATTTCCTCCAGTTCCCGGCTTAACCCGGCATAGAATTCTTCCGACTTCAAGTTATTAACTATATCCAATGAGCCGGCAATAAGATCATGAGCATTGCGTCCGGATTCGCCACTATAAAGGTAGCTTTGTACCAGGTTGGCACCTTCCAGCAGACTAACCGCATTCTTAATCCGGGTTTTAAGCAGGTTAAGTTCTTCCTCTTCCCCTTCTTGCAAACCGGCGCTTTCTATCTCATGAATCTGAAAGGCGAGAAACTCCATTCTTTGCAACCTGTCCTTATGGTCGCGCTCAATTGTCCTTAATTCCTCTTGCCGCTCTCTTAGCTGGCTATATATCTTTCCTACTTCCAACAGCAACTCCGCTGACCCTTCGGCAAAACTATCTAGATAATCCAGGTATTTATCAGGTTTTAAGATGCTGAGATGTTCATGCTGCAGGTGCATATCCAAAAGCAGGGTAGCCAGTTCTTTCAAGACTCCGGCAGTAACATTGCGTCCATTAATGCGGGCCGAACTTCTACCACTGGGACTAATTTCCCGGCTAACGATGAGCCTGTCCTCACCTTCCTCCAACAAACCGTTATCTGTCAGAAAGAGAAGGCCTTCACCACCCGGAGGTAAAAGAAAAACCGCTTCAGCAATTGCTTTGCGGCTGGTGTCTCTAATCCAATCATTTCGTACTCGTTCACCCATGATTAAACCCAGGGCATCAATAATTATCGATTTGCCTGCCCCAGTTTCACCGCTTAACACATTCAAACCGTCACTGAATTCTATGCGCAATTCATCAATAAGCACGAAATTACTTATGTATATTTCCTGTAACATGCCTACCACCCCTCATGAATAGCCGCCTGTTAAAATTCCTTTAGACGCGGAGCCCGCGGAGTTAGTTGAGGAATTAAAGAATCCTGGATAGAATTATTTTTTCTAATTCTAATTCAGTGTTATTCATAAAAGATCAGCTACCTTAATGGCGACCATAGGGAGTATCTGTGTGCCCTATGGGTATGTAATCAGTGTCTATTCCCGTCTACGAATTAATCAATTCCTCAAAATCCTTAACAATGCCTTTCACGGCTTTTAGCGGTTTTACTACTATAAATATAGTGTCATCTCCGGCAACTGTCCCCAGGACGTTTTCCAGTTCAGCAGCATCTATGAGCGAGGCTATTGACTGAGCTGCACCGGGGAGGGTTTTAATAACTACTATATTCTCACTATAATCAATGGAGGTTACCGAGTCTCGAAAAAGCCTTTGCATACGCTCGCGGGAATTCTGAATGGGGCTATTATCCGGCAAAGCATAGTAGTAACCATGGCTATCTGGGATTTTGATAAGCTGTAGCTCCTTTATATCCCGAGATACTGTAGCCTGGGTTATATCATAGCCACTATTCTTCAAAATTTCGCAGAGTTCCTCCTGGGTAGAAATACGCTGGTTCGATATAATATCGATAACAGCAAACCTGCGCCGAGCCTTCATAACTAACCTCCCACACCGGTAC
>JAQUGU010000035.1:5356-11530 GCA_028683995.1 Syntrophomonadaceae bacterium
AAAAAATCAGTTCCTTTTAAAATAACCAGTCGCAGTTTAAATCCAGCCTGTCTAACCCTAATACGATTACAAGATTTAAAATCCCTTCTTATTTGCCCATCTATACAGATTATGGCATCCTGACATTCCACCGGAGTAATTTCCAGGATTCGCCGGGATGATATGACCAGGGGTTTAATATCAATAAAATGGGGGGCAATAGGAGTAACAATAAAGGATTCCAATTCCGGATCACAGATTGGTCCACCAGCGGAAAGAGAGTAAGCGGTAGATCCAGTGGGAGAAGCAATGATCAATCCGTCCCCCCGATAAGTTCCAGGAATCTGACCATCTATAGCCAGATTGAAGCTTACCATTCGCGGGGTAGTGGCCCGTATCACTAACTCATTAAGGCAATAAAAACTTTCCAGAATTTCGCTATCCTGGCAGATATCAATGGCCAGCATCATGCGCTGATCCAGGCTATAATCACCGGTCAGCAACCGGTTCAAGTATTGCTCCAGTTCATCAATTTTAATATTGCTAAGAAACCCTACGGTCCCCATATTTACACCCAACATAGGCAGATTTTTATAGGCGTACTGTCGGGCCGCTCTTAAAATGGTGCCATCACCGCCCAGGATAATAATTAGATCTGGCGGCTGACCGGTATAATCATCTTCCATTTCTACGGCAACATCAAGAACAGCCAGTTTATGAGCCAGCTTTTGTGCCATCTCTATGGTGTTTATTTTATAGCGATTGTTAACCAGAAGGACCTTCAAATACCTTTGCCTCCAAGCTGCTGGTGGGCCTCATTAACTACCAGGGCCACCGTTTTTTCTATTTCCAATTCCGGGCTCAACTGCTCTTGGTTAAGGCGGATAAAAAATTCAATATTTCCCTGGGGTCCGGTAATAGGAGAATAAGTTATACCGGTGCAGAAAAGGCCTACTTTTGCCGCACTGGCAATACAGTTAATCAGAACCTCCCGGTGTACCTCCGGGTCACGTACGACCCCTTTTTTACCTACTTTATTTCTACCCGCTTCAAACTGGGGCTTAATCAGGCTGATAATTTGGCCATCACTTTTTAGCATATCCTTTATAACCGGGAAAACCAGGGTAGTAGAAATAAACGATACGTCTATAGTTATAATATCAACCTGCTGACCCAATTGTTCCGGCTGGAAGTAACGAATATTAATTCTCTCCAAACATACCACCTGGGGGTCATTGCGCAATTTCCAATCCAATTGGCCATAACCTACATCCAGGGCAAAAACCCTGGCCGCACCGTGCTGTAAAGCACAGTCAGTATATCCCCCTGTAGATGCTCCGACATCCAGTACCACTGCGCCGGTAAAATCTATGTTAAACTCCTGTATTGCTTTTTCTAACTTTAAGCCACCCCGGCTCACATACCTGGGACCGGAGTTTTCTACTACAATATCTACCTCTTCATTAAAACTGGTCCCAGGCTTATCCACCCGCAGGCCATTAACTTTAACCTCACCAGCAAGTATTATCGCCCTGGCTTTTTCACGGCTGGGAGCCATGCCCCGGGCCATCATTAGATTATCTAATCTAGTTTTTGCCAAAATTAAGTAACCCCCAGATCCTACCACTTTTTAAAAGCCCGGGCCACCTGGTAATAACTGTTTCAGCTATAGATTCAGGGTCCATATTAAGAAACTCCAGCAGTTGATCCAACCGGCCATGCTCTACAAACTCATCTGGTATCCCTACCCTGAGTACGTCGGCCTTAACATTATTATCTTCCAGCATTTCCAGTACAGCACTGCCAAAACCTCCGGTCAGACAATTATCCTCTATGCAAAGTACCCGCCCACAGCTTAGAGCAGCTCGGCATATCATTTTACTATCCAGAGGCTTAACAAAACGAGCATCTAGCAACATAACGCTTATCCCTCTGGATACCAGCAGCTTTCTAACTTCAGTACCAATGCTTACTCCCCGTCCCACAGCGATGATAGCCAGATCATCGCCTTCCTCCAGGATTCTGCCTTGCCCTGGCTCCAACAAACGGGGGGGACCGGCAATTTCCAGACCTTCTCCCGCTCCCCGCGGGTACCTTATAGCTACCGGACCCTCAATATTAAAAGCGGTATTAAGCATATTACGGAGTTCGATTTCATTGGATGGTGCCATAATGACAAGGTTAGGGATATTTCTTAAATAGGATAAATCAAATACCCCATGGTGGGTAGGTCCATCTTCCCCCACTAATCCAGCCCGGTCGACAGCAAAAATAACCGGTAGTTTTTGTAATGCTACATCATGAAGAATCTGATCATAAGCCCTCTGCAGGAAGGTAGAGTAAATAGCTACTACCGGGCGCATTCCTCCCCGGGCCAGTCCCGCTGCCAGAGTTACCGCATGCTGTTCACATATACCCACATCAAAAAAGCGGTCAGGATAACGCTGGGAAAATTCAACCAGGCCGGTACCACTGGCCATTGCCGCTGTAATGGCTACCACCTTTTTATCTTCCCCAGCCCGATCCAGTAAAAACTCTCCGAAAACCTCAGTATAGGTTTTTATGGTGCGGGGACGCTGTTTACCCGTACTTATATCAAAAGGCCCAATACCATGAAAACGATCCGGGTCATTTAAAGCAGGTTGGTAGCCTCGCCCTTTCTGAGTAATAGCATGTACCAGCACCGGGCCTTTCATTTTTCTTACATTGGCCAGAACGGTAATCAGTTCCTCCAGGTTATGACCATTAACTGGACCGATATAGGTAAAACCCAGTTCCTCAAAAAGTATTCCCGGTACCATAACGTATTTAACCATATCCTTGAACTTACCTGCCGCCCGGGCTATATTAGGGCCAATTCCGGGAATCCGGTTAAGAGCAGTCTCAATCTCTTCCTTTTTGCGGGAGTAAGAAGGGTCGGTACGCAATCGATTGAGATAGGCCGACATAGCTCCCACATTGCGAGATATGGACATTTCATTATCATTTAACACCACAACCAGATCCCGGCCTTCCTGCCCGGCATGATTTAAAGCCTCAAAGGCTATCCCCCCGGTCAGGGCACCATCACCGATGACAGCTACCACCGAGTGTTTTTCTTCCCTAATATCGCGAGCCAGAGCCAAGCCCAGCGCGGCTGAGATAGATGTACTGCTGTGACCGGTATTAAAAGCATCATGGGGAGACTCTTCACTTTTAGGAAATCCACTCAAACCCCCAAATTGCCGAAGTGAATTCATCTGTTGCCAGCGCCCGGTTAAAATCTTGTGCACATAACTCTGGTGCCCCACATCCCAAATTATGCGGTCTTCGGGAGTATTAAAAACATAATGTAGAGCTATAGTTAACTCCACTACTCCCAAATTTGCCGCCAGGTGACCACCACAGCGGGAAACACTATTAATGAGCAATTCTCTTATATCCTCGGCCAGTTCATTCATTTTAACTGTATCTAGTTCTTTAATATCCTGAGGTGAGCTTATGGATTCCAGTATCTTATACATAAAAAATTTCACCTTCTATTTTTAAACACTTCTATGCCGCTTAAATTCTCCCACCAGGCCAGAAAAACCGCCACCCGGAAAATAATAATATTGGCATGGTTAACCGCAACACCCTTACCTACAGCTTTTCCACCCACAGTTAGTGCTGCAATCATGCTGGTCATTATTGCACCGCCCAGGATTAAGTCAACCGAACCCAGGCGAGCACCAAGACTTACGATAATACCTGCACCTATAGCCCCACTTAAAGTTCCGGCTATATCTCCTATTACATCATTACACAAATTTGCCATCAAATCGTTATTGCGAATAATTTTAACCGCCTGTTTGGCCCCAAATACTTTTTTTGCCGCCCTGGCATTAAAAGGCGGCAAATCTGCGGCAGTAGCAGCGGTTCCTATTATATCGAAAAATATTCCCAAAAAAATAATTATTAGTAATAGAACAATAGCCACAATTACACTGTTTACCACCCTTACCAGGGCCTCCGACCCCAGGCTGACCAACAGGGCGATAAAAAATGTAAAAAAGGCTACTATTAATCCCGCTATTAAGTTTTGTTTTTTAATATAGCCTTTCAATTACGCTATAACTCCTGCATACCTTACAGTATCATTGATGTCACTGCAAAAAACCTTATTTTGGACGCGGAATATAGGGAATCGACTGGGAATACGCGGAAAATTCTTTTAAGAAATCCGTTCCCTTGATAACGACACGGTAGTTGCTTAGTTATTGAGTTATTTCATCCCTAAATACGTAGCAGAAACTTTCGCTTTTCTTATAATATTATTAGAAAAGCCGCGTAAATCCCTATAGGATCCGCGCGAGCGTAGCGAGCCCGCGTCTATTTTAGTATTTGCGCTGGCAAAAGGTTATTTGTCGAGTAAACGCTGCGACATAGGTCCAGCAGGTTTTCCCAGCAGGTCACCCGATTGTTGCCAAAAGGGCGGTTTCCCTTTACGCCTGCTCCACCCCGTTGCCGGAGGTGGGACTGGATTACCACTAAGTACGCACTTTAATCCTCGGCAAACTGTGCCATAGCACGCAGTCTAGGAGTTTTCCTCTACAACCCACATCAATTTCTAGCCTCTTTTGCAGTAACGGTTTCAAAGCAGACGACCAGGTCTTGGCCAAGATCCGAATCATCCATTAACGCTTATTCGCCGCCACCACTCAAGGCAGGCTACGCTGCACCCAGCTTTTACCAAATGCAGGTTTTCATACTGCCAGATTAGTAGTATGCCTCCGCGGATATGAGGGTCATGCCCGCATGCCGTTGCGGATTGCCCCCATACCCTTAACTCCCAGCAATGACCCCTGACTGGGCGTCACAAGCCAAAACCAGAAGCTTCATCGTTGTGCCCTTAACGGATTTTTAGCCCCGTTTTCAAAACCAATAGGGTTGACTAGAATACTGCAACCTTTCGCCAGATCGCTTATCAATAATATATTATATCACAGCCAGTACTTTTCTTTCAAAATTACCCTAAAATTATTAGAAACAGAAGAAAGCAAAACTTTTTCAGACACTGATAGACACTGAAAACTTATGAATGACACTGATTTTTTTAATATAACTTAACCTAATCTGCTATTTTCATTGGTGGTTGCGTCCTCGGGCCATGGAGGGTTAATAAGAGAATAGACCCAGGGAATAGACGCGGGCTCGCTTCGCTTACGCAGATTCTGTAAGGATTGTGCGAAATTTTCTTTTTTATTTAACGAAGATCTTATACTGTTAAAATTAATAGAAATAATATTAAGAAATTTCAGTGTTAATCATAAAAATTCAGTGTTTTTCAGTGTCTAAACAAATCCGCGTCCATTCCCTGTTCTAATTTTGGCGCAGCAGGGTAAAATAGGCCAGTTGGCGGAGGAAATCGGCCTCATTGCCAAATTCCTGCAGGCTGTCTATACAGGCTTTGACACAGTCCTCAGCCAGTTGCCGGGACTTCTCCAGGCCAAACAAACCTGGGTAGGTAGTCTTGGCATTCTTTACGTCACTTCCTGCATGTTTACCAGTTACTTCTTCATTCCCGTTTACATCCAATATATCGTCGGTAATTTGAAAAGCCAGACCAAAACTCCTGGCATATTCATCAATAGATTGCAGGCCCTGCCGGTTCATATCATTAAGTATGCCCCCAGCCCGTAAAGCAGCCTGAAACAACTTTCCGGTTTTTAAGCTATGCAGGGTTTTAAGAGTTTCATAGTCGATATCCTGGCCTTCCGATTGCAGGTCGATAACTTGTCCCCCTATCATTCCCTGGCTTCCGGCAGCATCAGCTATTTCCCCTATTACCCGGATTAGATTTTCCAGTTTTACTCCCGGCATGCGGGCGGATTCAGTCATTATTGCAAAAGCCCCGGTTAACAAGGCATCTCCGGTCAATATGGCATTAGCTTCACCAAATACTATATGGCAGGTAGGTTTACCCCGGCGCAGATCATCATTATCCATGGCGGGCAGGTCATCATGGACCAAAGAATAAGAATGTATCATCTCTAAAGCGCAAGCGACCGGAACTGCGCTTTCCTGGCTTCCTCCCGCCAGTTGGGCCCCTTCCAAAACCATGATGGGCCTGAGCCTTTTTCCTCCATTAAATATGGCATAATGCATGGCTTCGTGGATAATTGGAGGGTAAGCATCGGAAGAGGTCAAGTATTTTTGCAGGCAGGTGTCTATATA
>JAQUGU010000253.1 GCA_028683995.1 Syntrophomonadaceae bacterium
AAATATCCTGATAATCCCGAAATATTGAATGCAATATTAAGGGGATTTCATAGTATCAAGGGTGGGGCGGGAGTAATTATCAGTATGCAGGATAATGATGAACCTGATAACCCGCTTATAACCATAAAGACTATTACCCATGCGACGGAATCTTTGCTGCAGCAGCACCGTAATTCGTCAAAACATCTGTCGGCTGAGGTAATTGACTTGATTCTGGCGGTAGTCGATAAAGTGACCATCTTGACAAGTATACTTGGTGGCAATGAAGTTACTGATTCTTCCATTGACCAGCTTATGCAGCATATAGAATCACTGTCAAAAGAAAACCCGGGTGTTAACGTCGTTGAATCAGGAGTAGATGAAGACAACAAAAAACTACCGCAACAACTGTCAGCTTTTATGAATATTGGCAGTCAGGCCTTGGAGTCTATGCTGGGTATTATTAACACCGTTGAAAAAGGTCAACCCATAGACCCCAAGCGAACCAAACAGTACCTGCGGGCATTAAAGAGTATGGCTTCTACGGCCCGTTACCTGGATTATAATGAACTGATTTTAGAAGTGGAGGAATCTTTGCAATACTTGGAAAGATTCCTCCCGGAAAAAGACTTGATAACTGAAGAACTGCTGGAGTTTCTCCATACCAACCACCAAAAAGTTCAGAATTTAATGAAGGTTAAGATTGAGAGTGTTCAAAGCCTGCTGGAAAATGCACCCCCGGAATATAGTCAAAAGAAAATTGGCGAAATTCTAATATCAGAACAGAAACTAACCTCGGAACAGGTGAAATGGGCTTTACAACAGCAAAAAAAGCTGGGTGATATCCTGGTAGATAGCGGAGCCATAAAAGCAGGAGATTTGAAAATAGCCCTGGCCCAGCAGGCTATGGCCCGGGAAAAAGAACAAAAGGTGCTGGAGCAGGCTAAAAGCAGTACCAGTGAACTTGGCGGTCAGTCTATCCGGGTTAGTCAGGAAAAGCTGGATCGCTTAATGAACATGATTGGAGAATTGTTAATCTCCAAAAACCGTATTTTCCATCTGGCCAATACTATAGGCTTGGAATACGACCTGCCCTCTCTGGCCCGTGAAGTTAAAGGGGTGGCAGCGGAACTGGCCACCATCTCTGATGAACTGCAGGATGCTATAATGTCGGCTCGTATGGTTCCATTGCGGGTACTTTTCCAGCGTTATCCTCGTACCATCCGGGATACCGCCCGGAAAACGGGAAAACAGGTGGATTTCATAATTGAGGGAGAGGATACCGAACTGGATAAGACCGTAATTGAAGCCATAAATGATCCTCTGGTTCACATGTTGCGCAATGCGGTTGACCACGGCATTGAAGCTCCCCGGGAGCGAGAAGCCACAGGTAAGAGCGCAACTGGTCGGATTAATCTCCGGGCAGGTTACCAGGGCAATTATGTCCTGATTGAAATCATAGATGATGGTAAAGGTCTAAACCCTGATGAAATCAAGCTCAAGGCCGTGAAAAAGGGCTTAATAACCGTTGAACAAATAGAAACCTTAAATAATGAGGATGCCCTGCAGCTAATTTTTGCCCCCGGTTTTAGTACCAAAGACGAGGTAAGCGAGTTATCTGGGCGGGGAGTTGGCATGGACGTGGTCAAAACCAATATAGAAAAGGTGGGTGGAGTAGTTAACCTGACCAGCACTATGGGTGAGGGAACCCACTTTTCCTTAAAGATTCCTTTATCCATGTCTATTCTCCGTGGTCTCATGGTGGAAAGCGGGGGGCAGCATTTTATAATTCCCCTTGATGCCATAGAGGAAACGGTGAAACTGTCAGGGAGTTCAATACGCAGCTACAAAACTAACATGGTAGCCGATATACGGGAGCAGATCATACCCTTAATTGGTTTGCAAGATGTATTGCAACCTGGTAATAGTCCCCAGAAGCAGTATTTTCAGCGGGAAAGTGTTCCCATAGTTGTGATTGCCAGTGATGGCTATAAATTTGGACTGATAGTTGACTCTTTCAAGAATGAACAGGAATTTGTAGTTAAGGCCCTGGCTGAAGAACTGGCCGGCCTCAAGATTTATACCGGTGCTACCATCCTGGGAGATGGCAGCGTGGTGTTGATTTTAAATCCATCTTATCTGCTGGCAGCCCGGGCATTAACATAAAGCGGGAGGAAGACTTATGGCTACTACTATTGTTCTGGCTAACCGTAAAGGGGGTAGTGGTAAGACTACCAGCACTATTAATATTGCTGATGGTTTGGCTCGAGCCGGTAAAACGGTTCTGGTAGTGGATGCTGATTCCCAGGCTCAGGCTACCATAAGTTGTGGCGTTTTGCCCTATAATTTGGCCAGTAGTCTATACGAATTATTGCACCTGCTAGCAGATGGACAGCAGCCCGGGGTGGAACTGCAATCCACCATCATCAAGGATAAAAAACCGTTTCATCTGCTTCCAGCCAAGCCGGATTTGGCCGCCCTGGAGGTTGAGGCAGCTCATAAAGAGAATTGCCAGACCCTCTTAAAAGACCTGCTTATGGAGGTAGAAAACAGCTATGACTATATACTGGTAGATCTTCCTCCGGCTCTGGGGTTACTAAGCGTCAATGGTTTAGTAGCGGCCAGGTGGTTGATTATTCCGATTGAACCTACTTTTTTATCAATGGATGGTCTGGCCCAGATGACCGGAATATTATACAAGATTAATGCCGATCTGAACCCGGAACTGCGATTGCTGGGCATTTTACCGATAAAGTGTGACTTGCGTACTAATCTGGC
>JAQUGU010000036.1 GCA_028683995.1 Syntrophomonadaceae bacterium
GGGTAAGATTATCCATATCAGCTTTATGAACTTCTGAAGCATGTTGCAGGGCTCCCAGAATTGCGCCATGTTCTGTAAGTTGACTATGTATAAGGCGAATTTCCTCGTTGGTGGCAACCTGGCCTTTTTCCAGGGAATCCAGTTTAGAAAGAATTTGTTGAAGTATTTTTTCCATAATACGCCCCTTTTATGGTCTCGTCTCAATGCTCCAGAAAGGAGCTCCTATCTCAATATTTTTATACCGGTTGCACTTTTCTTTCTCGCTTGTGTTGCCAAACACACACACCTCTCTTCCAAGAATATCCTGGAATTTGAGCGTTGTCAACAACCACGTGTGACCTCCTGTCATCTTCAGTTATGCTGATTAAAGTAGAAAAAGCCTGAATCAATGGGAATATGATTTGAATGAAATGAGAAGATTAAAGAATCAGCAAACAACAAATTGAAAAAATAACTTGTAAAGAACAAACAAGGAAACGGTTTCTCGTTTTGTACTGTCCCCCCAAATTGTCAACATGGTTAGGCAACATTTTGTAGAATACTTTGTCTGATAAATAATCAGCTGGTATTGTCCCTTCTCATCTTACAGATTTTGGTGGTTGACAGAGTTTATTTAATGAAAGTATATTAAACTTAGAGACTGTAATTTAGTCATAATTTAATAATCTTGAATGATGGATATGGGAGAATGGGCTTAAAGCCATACCGAAGGAGCAAGTTATTTACCTGCCCGGGTAAATAATGAAACTCTCAGGTTATAGGACCATATCTGGACATACTCTGGAAAGTCGTAAGACACCGAAGGAGCAAACCTTTAAAAGGTGAATCTCTCAGGTTAATAGACAGAGCACGGGAATAATGAACTCCCGTGCTTTTTTAATTTCTGCGTTGTAATTGAAGTTTTAATGAGGAGGTGGATAAAAAAAGCTTTTTTTAGGCAAAATACAAATTGAATTACAAGTCTAGGATGAAGGGTAGCGAGAGAGTGGATATTAATCCCACCGAAGGAGCAAGTCAGGTACTAATCTGGTCTCTGATGAAACTTTCAGGTTTATAAGTATCGCACCTGGACAGAACTCTGGAAAGTCCGGCGGACACCGAAGGAGCAAGCTTAAGCAGCGAATCTCTCAGGTAAGTAAACAGGGGACAAGGATAATCTTGATCTTCTGTTTTTTTATACCCGAAAACTATTGGAGGATTTTAACAATGGATTTACAGAAGGTTTTAATTATAACTAACAATCCAATAGTAAAAAATATTGATAATGCTGAAATCTGTTTTGTCAGAGGGGATCAACGCCAGGTTCTTTACCAGGTTCTCAACAAAGTAGCCGGGGGACATAGTCTTTTGTCCCATCCCCTGGCGGGAAGCATTAAACCGGAGGACAATCCTTATCGGTCGGTAGTGTTAAGTATATCCATAACGGAAGCTAATTTATCAACCCTGAGTATGCTGGAATATTGCCTGGGAAAAGTGGAATCTGGAGCCAGGGAGGGGATGGACTCCTGGCGACTCAACCATTTGGCCCGGGATTTCCAGATGATTGATAGAGAATTGTTAGATAATGCACTGCAATCATTAAGTGGAAGGCAGGTGTAAGGATGGAGCAGATTTACGACTTGCTGGTTTTAGGTGGTGGCCCTGCAGGACTGGCAGCAGGTATGTATGGAGCTCGGGCACGGATGAAGACTGCCATTATTGAGAAAGGCAGGCCTGGAGGTCAAGCAGCAACCACAGAGGATTTGGAGAATTATCCGGGGTTTGGCCGGGGTACTACCGGACCTGGACTTACCCAGGCTATGGCCGATCATGCCAGCTCTTTTGGAGCTGAATTTATCAAGGACACCATAGTATCCCTGGATTTACAATCTTCACCCAAAAAAGTTGTAGGCAGGAAAGGCGAATACCTGGGAAAAGCGCTGGTTTATGCCCTGGGAGCTGAACCACGCATGTTAAGAGTGCCCGGAGAAGGCAAACTTCGGGGTAAAGGCGTCAGCTATTGTGCTACCTGTGATGCTGACCTGTTTGAGGAATTAGAGGTGGCAGTAGTGGGTAGTGGTGATGCCGCTATTGAAGAAGCTGAATACCTGAGCAAATTCGCCGACCTGGTAAGCATAATTGTAATTCACGAAGAGGGGAAAGTGGATGCTAACCAGGTATCTTTTGAACGGGCTCAACAAAACCCCAAATTAAAGTGGATATGGAATTCCATTGTTAAAAGTGTTAACGGCGAAGAACTGGTAGAGAGTATAACCCTGAAGAATATTCAAACCGGGGAAGAAAGTGATTACCCGCTTAATGGCGTGTTTATATTTATCGGTACTGTCCCCCTTACTGAAGTGCTCCCGGAACAGGTGCAGGTAAATCCGCAGGGTTACATTATTACTGATGAGAAAATGGCTACCAGCGTGGAAGGTGTTTTTGCTGCCGGTGATGTCAGAGTCAAATATTTGCGGCAGGTAGTAACGGCTGCCAGTGATGGGGCCATAGCTGCAGTAGCTGCGGAGAAATATGTGCATGAAACGGAACTGTGGGAAAAAGAGGTTTTAAAGGCCCAAAAGCCTGTTTTTGTTGCCTATTACAATCCTACCGACATGAGTGGAACCGAGAAAGTTGGGATAGTTGACCGCTTTGTACGGGCCAACAATGAACGTTTCTCGCTGGTAAAAGTTGATGCTACCCGTAACGAACTGGTAGGAAGGCGCTACAATATCAATTTGGATAAGCTACCCATGCTTCATGTTTTTGTTAATGGGGAAGTAAAACAGGAAGTGGTAGACATAAATGAGGCCAACCTGGAGGCTATCAGTAAATCATTATAAGGAGTGAAAACTATGATTGAAATAAACAAGGATAATTTTGAAAATGAAGTTCTTCAGGCCAGCGGAATAGTAATGGTTGACTGGTGGGGACCTAAATGTGAACGGTGTTTGGAACTAATGCCCCATGTAGAGGAGCTGGCCGGTAAATACCAGGGTCAGATAAAGTTCTGTTCGGTTGATACTTCGGGTAACCGGCGCCTGGCTATAGGTCAGAAAGTAATGGGTCTACCTGCCATTCTCTTTTATAAAGATGGTCAGAAAATAGATGAATTATCTGGACAGGAAATAGCACCGGAAGATGTTGAAGCCAAGATTAAACAATACGCCAAATAAGAAGGGAGGAATATTAAGTGCAACTGGAACTGGGAAACATCCTGGTAAAGGATATCCAATTCGGTGATAAAACCGAGTTTAAGAACGGGATTGTTTACGTAAATAAACAAGAACTGATGGATAACATTAAAGACGACCGCCTGGCCAAAATTGAGGTTGACATTGTACGTCCGGGAGATGATGTGAGAATATGCCCGGTCAAAGATGTTTTAGAACCGCGAGTCAAGGTGGAAGGTGGGGGTCAGGTTTTCCCGGGTATTTTTGGCAATGCAGAAATGGTGGGAAGCGGCAAAACTAACGTTTTAAAGGGCATGACCGTACTGACCGTAGGCAAAATAGTAGGTTTTCAGGAAGGAATAATTGACATGTCCGGCCCTGGAGCTGAATATACTCCGTTTTCCCAAACCATTAATCTGGTTATCCTCTGTGATAAAGTGGAGGGACTACCCCAGCATGAACACGAAGAAGCAGTACGCCTGGCCGGATTAAAGGCTACCCGCTATATCTCGGAGATAGCTAAGAATGTAACCCCGGATGAGACCTTTACTTTTGAAACCAAACCCCTAACCGAACAACTGTCCCAGTATCCCGATTTACCAAAGGTGGCTTATGTCTATATGCTACAGACCCAGGGTTTGATGCATGATACCTACCTCTACGGTACGGATGTTAAAAAGATATTACCTACCTTTCTATATCCTACCGAGGTTATGGATGGTGCGGTAATAAGCGGTAACTGTGTTTCCGCCTGTGATAAAAACACTACCTATCACCATCTGAACAATCCCGTAATTGCCGATCTTTTTGCCCGGCATGGCAAAGACCTGAACTTTATTGGCGTAGTGGTAACTAATGAAAATGTAACCTTATTGGATAAGGAGCGCAGCTCTAATTTTACCGCCAAACTGGTGGATAGTCTAAAAGTAGACGGGGTAATTATCAGCGAAGAGGGATTTGGTAATCCTGATGCTGATTTGATTATGAACTGTAAAAAAATCGAAGCTTTGGGGATTAAAACGGTACTGGTAACAGATGAATATGCTGGCCGTGACGGCGCCTCCCAGTCCCTGGCTGATGCCAACCTACTGGCCAATGCGGTGATAAGCGGCGGTAATGCCAATGCCATTATTGAACTACCACCCATGTCCAGGGTGATTGGCTATATCGAAGCCAGCGAAATCATTGCCGGAGGATTTGACGGGGCTCTGAAGAAAGATGGCTCTATAACCGTTGAGATTCAGGCTATAACCGGTGCCACCAATGAACTGGGATTTAACCGCATGGGAGCGTTAGAGTTCTAAATGTTTCAGACGCGGAACGCCGCGGAATTAGTAAGGAAAAACGCGGAGTATGAGGGGAAAAGGTAGGGAGTGGGTAATAGGTAAGTGAATCGGGGGGGACGGCACTCTGTAGGGGCGAACCCATGTGTTCGCCCGGAGGTGGCATTCAGGGGTATGGCAGGGCAGACACATGGGTCTGCCCCTACAACCCACATAGTAAAAGCAAGGCTATTAAAAAGTAGTTGCAGCCACGTCTCCACTTTATTTAATACGAAAGGAAGGAAAAGCTAATGGATAAGAGTTTCTTTGCTGATAAAAAAATCTGTATTCTGGGAGATCGTGATGGTATACCGGGACCGGCCATAGCGGAATGTATTAACACAGTAGGCGGTGAAGTGCTATTTACCAGCACCGAATGTTTTGTTTGAACTGCTGCCGGGGCCATGGACATGGCCAATCAAGCACGAGTCAAGGAAACAGCGGAAAAGTTTGGTTCAGATAAGGTAGTAGTCATACTAGGTGGGGCAGAAGCCGAATCGGCTGGATTGACCGCGGAAACTGTAATTAATGGGGACCCCACTTACGCCGGGCCTCTAACCAATATAGCTCTAAAACTGCCTGTATATCACATTTTCGAAATTAAAGACCTGATCGAACCCGAGGTTTATGATGCCCAAATCAGCATGATGGAAATGGTACTTGATGTTGATGCTATTAAAAATGAAATGGAAAGTATCAGGCAACAGTTTAGTTAAACAAAGGGGGTAGTAAAAAGTGGCCAGTATAAGAGTAGTCCATTATTTAAACCAGTTCTTTGGGCAGATTGGCGGCGAAGATAAAGCTGATATAACCCCATTTAGCAAAGATGGCCCGGTGGGACCAGGGACAGCGCTGGCCAAAGTATGGGGTGACGATATGTCCATTGTAGGTACCGTAATATGTGGTGACACTTATTTCAATGAAAACCTTGATACTGCTACTGAAGAGGTAATTGCACTGGTAGCCAGTTATAAACCTGACTTGCTGGTAGCCGGACCGGCATTTAATGCCGGGAGATATGGTATGGCCTGTGGGGCGGTATGTGCTGCCATACAGGAAAAACTAAAAATTCCGGTAGTAACTGGTATGTATGAAGAAAATCCCGGCGCTGACATGTATAAAAAGGATATCTATATAGTTAAGACCGGTAATTCGGCAGCACAAATGCGTACCGCCATACCTGCGCTGGCACGCTTGGCAACCCGATTAGCTAAAGGAGAAGTTATGGGTTCCCCTGCGGAAGAAGGTTATTTAGCCCGGGGAATACGTAAAAATATCTTCCATGAGCAAAGGGGTTCAGCCCGGGCAGTGGAGATGCTATTACAAAAATTAAAGGGAGAACCCTTTACCACTGAATATCCTATGCCGGTATTTGACCGGGTAAGCCCCCGTCCTGCTATCAAGGATTTGAGCAAGGCCAAAATTGCACTGGTAACCTCCGGGGGGATAGTGCCTAAAGGAAATCCGGATCGGATAGAATCTTCCAGTGCTTCGAAATTTGGACGCTATGACATCAGTGGTATTAATGATTTAACCGAGGAAACCTTTGAAACGGCTCATGGCGGATACGACCCGGTTTATGCCAATAAAGATGCGGACCGGGTATTACCGGTAGATGTAATGCGCAAACTGGAACGGGAAGGCATAATTGGCAAATTGCATGATGTTTATTATGCCACCGTAGGTAATGGTACTTCGGTAGCCAATTCAAAAAAATATGCCAGAGCGATAGGAGAAGAACTAAAACAGGAGCATGTTGATGGGATAATCTTAACCTCCACCTGAGGGACCTGTACTCGTTGCGGTGCAACGATGGTTAAAGAGTTGGAGGAAGTAGTAGATGTACCTGTGGTGCATGTCTGTACCGTGGTTCCTATTTCTGTGACCGTAGGCGCCAACCGGATAGACCCGGCAGTGGCTATTCCTCACCCGTTGGGCAACCCGCAGTTAAATCAGGATGAAGAATTTGCCCTCCGTACCAGTATAGTGGAAAAAGCATTAAAAGCACTATCTACCGACATTAGCGAACAGACAGTATTTTAGAATAAATTAGTGACAAAATAGATGGGAAAATTGACGCGGATTTCGCGGAGCGGTAAGGATTAACGCGGATATAATTAGAAAATCAGAGGAATAAAAATTAACGGTTATCAAAATAATACGTTTTATTGAGTCCTTTGAGGTGTAATGAGCACTCCCCTAATAATTTGAAGCAAGATTGGGGTAATTTTTTCAAAAATTAAACCGCGTATTCCCAGAAGTTTCCGCGTATTCCGCGTCTTATATATCCAAAGGAGGGACACAGTTTGACTTTTCCTGTAATAAAAGCAGCGGGATATATTCTGGTACATGCTCCCAACATTATGATGGAGCATGGTACCACTATTACTATGGAAAGAAAAAACAACCCTGATTCTAACTATTTACAAAAAACCATAAAATCCATTCGGACCTTTGAGGAAGCAGTTAATTATGCTCCTAATCAGGTATATATAGGTAACCTGACTCCGCAGGAACTCCAGGAAGTACCCCGGCCCTGGTACCAAAATCTACTGGCTCAAGGCCGGGAAGGTAAATATGGAGACATTATTCCGGAAAATGAATTTTATGCAGTTATGAAAATAGCAGACAGCTTTCAACTGGTAGAACTGGAACAGGAATTTGCCGCCCGGATTAAAAACACCCTGGCGGCAAAAAAATTGTTTCACGTGAAACAATTGGACCTGCTGGATAAAACTAGTGAAAGGAAGCATATAGAAGAACTGATTAGCTCAGGCAAGGCCGACGGTTTGTATGAGAATAACCAGTTAGTGGGATGCGTCCGCCAGGCTCATGAGAGTGATCCCAACCTTTCTACCCATGTGGTTTTTGAAAACCTGGTAGCAAAAGCCTCGGGGGTACTGGCCTTAAAAAACCTGGTGAGTAAGAATAATCTGGATGCTAATCTAATTGACTATATTATTGAAACTTCAGAAGAGGCTATCGGTGATATGAATCAGCGGGGTGGGGGAAACCTGGCCAAGGCCATTGGAGAAATAGCGGAGTGCAACAACGCTACCGGGGTTGACATGCGGGCTTTTTGTGCCGGCCCTGCTCATGGGATACTATCTGCCGCGGCCCTGGTACAGTCTGGTATTTTCAAAAATGTAGTAGTAATGGCGGGGGGGTCATCCGCCAAGCTGGGAATGAACAGCAGAGACCACGTTAACAAGGAAATGCCGGTATTAGAAGACATGGTTGGGGGTTATGCGGTCCTAATAAGTGAAAATGATGGGCAAAACCCGGTAGTCAGAACTGATATTGTAGGTAAACACAAAATCTCTTCCGGTTCTTCTCCCCAGGCGGTAATACAGGCCATAGTAGTTGACCCCTTGGAAAGGAATAACCTCAAACTAACTGATGTCGATGTTTACGCCCCCGAACTGCAGAATGCGGAAATAACTGCTCCCGCCGGGGCCGGTGATGTACCCCTGGCTAATTATAAAATGATAGGAGCTATGGCCGTTAAACGTGGGGAAATAAGCCGGGAGGAACTTCCCCAATTTGCTACCCGCCACGGGGTAACCGGATTTGCACCTACCCAGGGCCACATACCGTCCGGTGTACCCCTGTTAGGTCATATACGCGATTCCATTTTAGCAGGAAAAATGCAGCGGGCTATGATAATCGGTAAAGGCAGCTTATTCCTGGGACGCATGACTGATCTTTTCGATGGAATTAGCTTTATTATTGAGGGTAATGCGGGAGTTATTGGGCCCACCAGGGATACCGGTAATGGGGAGGAATTTAAACAGGAGATTAGAAACCTGCTGGCCGATGCCATACAGGAATTAGCCAGATCAGTGGCCGGGAGGTGACCTGCGAATGAATAAAGAGATAACTAATAAAATGCTCCAGGAGGTTCTCAACGAGACCGCTGAAATATTAAGAACGGGTAAAACAGCCCGAAAAATAAAGATTGGGCTGACTACCCTGGGTAGTGAGATTGCTCCCGTAGAGCTCCTTCGGGGTGCTGAAATAGCTATGCAGCGGGAACCCGGGTTGGAAGTGAGTATCATTGGCCCGGCACCGAAATATGATTTACCAGTGTATAAGGCTGGTGACGAAGACGAAGTACATGCCATATTGGAAAAACTCCTGGACGATAAGGAATTAGATGGCGTAGTTACCATGCACTATCCGTTTCCCATCGGCGTTGCTACCATTGGTAAGGTTGTAACCCCGGCCCGAGGTAAGGAGATGTATATAGCCAGTACCACCGGAACCAGTGACACTGACCGTATACAGGCTATGGTTAAGAATGCGGTATTTGGTATAGCAGCAGCCCGGGCGGATGGAATAGCTAACCCTACCCTGGGAATATTAAATGTAGATGGTGGCCGTCAGGTAGAACGGTACTTGAATGCCATGAAGTCACGAGGCTATGATTTTAATTGGGGTGAATCCCAAAGAGCAGATGGCGGGCAGATTCTGAGAGGAAATGATTTGATTCTGGGTAGTGTTGATGTAGTACTTTGTGATACTCTAACCGGAAATATACTAATGAAACTTTTTAGTTCCTTTAACAGTGGCGGCGATTATGAGACTACAGGCTATGGTTATGGCCCCGGTATTGGAGAAAACTTCGACCGGCTGATTTGCATTATTTCGCGGGCTTCAGGTTCTCCGGTTATAGCCGGGGCCATTAATTATTGTGCATCGATGGTGAAGGGAGGCCTGCAGCAGATTGCTGCAGGTGAGATAAGAAAAGCCCAACAAGCAGGCTGGGAAATTCCTGCTGCCCCGGCAGTAGCGGCAGATGCAGAGAGAGAAATCACTCCTCCTCCCGCCAAAGTTACCGGAGAGCAACTTCCTGGTGTGGATATCCTGGAATTGGAAGATGCAGTCAAATCTCTATGGAAAAATGAGATTTTTGCCTCAAGTGGTATGGGCTGTACCGGACCAGTTATATTAATTGCTGGCGAAGATAAAGAAAAAGCTTTAGAAATATTAAGGGCAAATCAATATTTATAGGTTAAAATAGAATCATTATCCGGAAGGAGGGAAAATTTTTTTCATGAAAAGCGACATTGAAATAGCCCAGGAAGCGAGGATGCAGCCTATAATCGAGGTGGCCCAGTCACTAGGATTGAGTGAAGATGATATTGACCTTTATGGTAAATATAAGGCCAAAGTCTCTCTTGATGTCTGGCACAGGCTGGAAGGTGAACCTTCAGGGAAACTAGTTCTGGTAACGGCGATAACTCCTACTCCTGCAGGCGAGGGGAAAACTACTACAACGGTAGGACTGGGACAAGCCCTTAACCGGGTTGGCAAAAAGGCTATTATTGCCTTACGAGAGCCATCCCTGGGTCCCAGTTTCGGTATAAAAGGTGGAGCAGCAGGTGGAGGTTACTCCCAGGTTATCCCTATGGAAGATATCAACCTGCACTTTACCGGTGATATTCATGCCGTCACCACCGCCCACAATCTTCTGGCGGCGATGTTGGATAATCACCTGCACCAGGGTAACCAGCTAAATATTGACCCGCGTCAGGTAGTTCTACGCCGGGCCATGGACTTGAATGAAAGAGCCCTGCGTAATATTGTTCTGGGGCTGGGTGGAAGAATTAATGGCGTTCCCCGCGAATCGGGTTTTGACATAACGGTGGCTTCGGAGGTAATGGCAGCCTTATGTTTGGCCACTGACCTTATGGATCTGAAGGAACGCTTTAAACGTATAGTGGTAGCTTACACCTATGACGGTCGCCCGGTAACGGCTGATGACCTGAAAGCTGCCGGTTCCATGACCCTACTTATGAAAGATGCCATAAAACCAAATTTGGTACAGACTCTGGAAAACACCCCGGCCTTTGTCCATGGCGGTCCTTTCGCCAACATAGCTCACGGTGCCAACAGCATAATGGCTACCCGCATTGGGATGAAATTGGCGGATTACATGATTACCGAGGCCGGCTTCGGTGCTGACCTGGGAGCGGAAAAATTCTTCAATATAGTCTGCCGCTATGGTCAAATGAAACCCGCGGCAGTAGTACTGGTAGCTACTATTAGAGCTCTTAAGAACCATGGCGGAGTAGCAAAAGACCGCCTGGGTGAAAAGAACATGGAAGCTCTGGCAAAAGGCGTTGAAAACCTGGAGAAGCAATTGGAAAATATTCAGAAGTTTGGGGTGCCGGTGGTAGTTGCATTGAATGAGTTCCCTACCGATACCAGCGAGGAAGTGGATTTTGTAATTGACAAATGTTCAGCTATGGGAGCCGATGTAGCACTTTCCCAGGTTTGGGCTCAAGGTGGTGCCGGAGGAGAAGAACTGGCCCAAAAGATAATTGCCGCAACCGAAAAACCTTCTGAATTCAAGTTCCTTTATGATCTGGATAAACCCTTAAAAAATAAAATAGAAACTGTTTGTAAAGAAATCTACGGTGCCGACGGAGTAACTTATACGCCTGAAGCCAGCCGGTTGTTGCAGAAGTTTGAAGACCTGGGTTATGGCAACCTTCCGGTATGTATGGCTAAAACCCAATATTCCCTTTCCGATGACCCTGACAAAAAGGGACGTCCGCGCAGTTTTACCGTTAACATCAGAGAAGTGCGGTTATCTGCTGGAGCCGGATTTGTAGTTGCCTTAACCGGCACTATTATGACCATGCCCGGACTGGGCAAAACCCCAGCAGCCGAAAAAATCGACATCAAACCTAACGGAGAAATCGTGGGACTATTTTAATCACAAAAAAAAGAGGTTGGGAAAGCACCTTTTCCCAACCTCTTTTAATATTTGTTCTTGTAACTTGCTTGACAATAACTTGACCTAGCCTGGCAGTTTAATTTTACGATACATTATTAGTTGGGGTTTTCCCGATAAAACAGACAGTCCGGAGTTAGGTTTTCTCACTCAGCGCCTCAGCTATAAAAAGTTAAAACCCGCAGATAATTGATAGACGGATAAAATTCTCTTGCTCAAGAAGCTTAAGCCAATATCCTTTAGCTAGAGAGATTGAAGTCTCCCCTTTTTAAAAGCTAATATGGT
>JAQUGU010000037.1 GCA_028683995.1 Syntrophomonadaceae bacterium
ATGTTCCGGTCAATAGTCCCTCGATGCTAAATGTTGGGATAAAGTGAGCACGGCCCTAAATCAGGAGGGATTTTAGTATTGGGTTGTAATAGGACATATGTTATAATTTATAAATATTTAGATATTATTGTTTTTTATGGAATTCAAGTAAGGTAAGTCAAATAGAATCAGTATTATAGTCTCACTATACTTCCTATCCTTTTTGAAACCAGAATTTTCCTCCTGGGGAGGTCCTGTAATGGAAAACAAAGAAAATCTACAGGGACAATTAAAGGTAAGTTTGCAAAAAATTCGCCAGCAAATTACCGAATTGGAGATGATTGATTCCCGCAGCAAACGCTCGCAGGAATTATTTACTGCGCTTTTTATCAGCTCACCCATAGGTATCTTTATCGTGCAAGACAGCATGTTCGTTGATGTCAACCCGCAATTTGAGAAAATGATTGGATTTAGTAAAGCAGAACTACAGGGTAGTAACTCCTTGAACCTGGTAGTTCCGGAAAACCGTGACCAGGTCAAGGAAAATGCCATAAAAATGCTCAAAGGTTACCCTACTCCCCCTTATGAATACCGGGTAATACAAAAGGGGGGGAATATAAAATGGATTATGGAAACGGTAACCTCAATCCAATACCTGGGGAGACCAGCTACTCTGGGTAATTTCATGGATATAACTGAGCGCAAACTAACTGAAGAAGCCCTGCGGGAAAGCCAGGAACACTACTGGGATCTTTTTGAGAATGCCAACGACATGATTTATATCCATAACTTGAAGGGTAGATTTACATCCATAAACAAAAATGCCGAACAGATTAGTGGTTACACCCGCGAAGAGGCACTGCAATTAAGTTTTCTCGATGTGGTTGCCCCGGAAGACGCAGAAACCGCAGGCACCCAAATTGTTAGAGATATTTTTAAAGGTCGTACCCCCACCTACGAGCTGGATATTATTACTAAATCCCACCATCGAGTACCTCTGGAGCTGCGCCCCCGGCTATTATATAAGAATGGTAAACCCTATGCGGTACAAGGCATAGCGCGGGATATAACCGAACGCAAGCTTATGGAAAACCAGCTCCGGGCTACCAATCAGCGCCTGCTGGATATAATTGAATTTCTTCCTGATGCTACTTTTGTTATCGACCAGAACCAAAAAGTTATTGCCTGGAACCGGGCTACCGAAGAAATGACCGGGCTTAATAAAAATGATATTATTGGTCAAGGTGAATATACTTACGCTATACCTTTTTATGGCTATCCCCGTCCTATGTTGCTGGATTTAATTACTGCCAGTGATGAGGATATACATGAACATTATAAAGAGGTGCGCCGTGAGGGGGAAAGCCTTTATACCGAAGTTTTTGCCCCCGGTGTATATGACGGAGAAGGTGCCTACATCTGGGTTAAGGCTTCACCCCTTTTTGATACTAATGGCAACCGAGTAGGAGCTATAGAATCTATACGGGATATAAGTCAGCGTAAGCATTTTGAAGAACAGCTGCGCTATCTGAGCCTGCATGACGGTCTTACCGGCCTTTACAACCGCAATTATTTTGAGGAAGAAATAAGGCGATTGGAAAGTGGTCGCTTTTCCCCTGCTGGCATGCTGATGTGCGATGTGGATGGGCTAAAACTGGTTAATGATACCCTGGGCCACGATGCTGGTGACAGGCTGCTAATTTCTGTAGCCCGGGTTATTGAACAATGCTTCCGCGCCGATGATGTGGTGGCCCGGGTAGGAGGGGACGAATTTTCCATCATTATGCTGCACAGCTCGGAGGCGGTTGTGGAAATAGCCTGCCAGAGAGTCCGTGATGCAGTAGATAATTATAATAATAATAATCCCGATATACCACTTAGCCTTTCCATTGGCTTCGCCGTTCGTAATGACCCCTGCTTGAGCATGAATGAAGTCTTCCAGGCGGCCGATAACAATATGTACCGGGAAAAACTACACCGCCGCCAAAGTGCCCGAAGTGCCATTGTCAAAACCCTTATGAAAGCTCTGCAAGCCAGGGATTTCCTGACTGAAGAGCATGCAGTCCGAATCCAGAAACTGGTAGTTACTCTGGGTGAACATGTCGGGCTTCCTACCCACCGGCTTACTGATTTGCGCTTGCTGGCTGAATTTCACGATATTGGCAAGGTGGGAATACCGGATAATATTTTATTTAAACCCGCTTCCCTGTCCCAGGAAGAAGTATTTGAAATGCAGCGCCATCCTGAAATCGGTCACCGCATTGCCCTTTCTGCCCCTGACCTGGTTCCCATTGCCGACTGGATACTAAAACATCATGAATGGTGGAATGGCAAAGGTTATCCCCTGGGGTTGGCGGGAGATGAAATACCCATGGAGTGCCGCCTGTTAGCCATAGCTGACGCTTATGATGCTATGACCAGTGATCGCCCTTACCGTAAGGCGATGAAGAAAGAGGAAGCCATTTGCGAGTTAAATCGCTTCGCGGGTATTCAATTTGACCCTTATCTGGTTAACCTTTTTATTGAAATCATTGATAAAGAAGAAAGCTGAATTAAAATTTCTTGCCTTTCCTCCAAGCATGTGATAAACTGAATCAAATTAATATGTTCTCCGAGTTCTTGAACCTAAGGTAATTGGCTATGGTTCCTGAACCTGGGTATAGATGGAAACGTTTATGCCTCCCCATATTGTGGTAAGGAGTACAACTGTAACTGTTGTTTATTTGAACAGACAGCTTTAGTGTGCTTATTTGCCAGAAGTTGTCTGTTTTTTATTTTAACTGCATAATGTTTCCGAGCTCTTGAGCCTACGGCAGTTAGCTATGGTTCCTGAGCCTGGGTATAGATGGAAACGTCTGTGCCTCCCCATATTGTGGTAAGGAGACCATTTTGAGCCTATGTAACAGCATAGGTCTGGGTGGTCGTGCCTCAAAAAGGGGGCTCGATCATTTTTCGTTTACTGGCGATTAAGTTGTTTTAGATTATTGTAATAAGTAGAAATGCGAAGCATTTTAACGATAATTTTTAACGATAATTTTTAATTCTTAATTCTTATTTCATTTATTACTTACGGTAAAAAGCTGTAAAAGGCTTTTTCATACAATCCCAATCTTTTTCCTCCCGCTTGCTTTTTGTAAGCGGGCTCTTTTTAAAATTAATAACAAAGGCTTTTTGTTATTTGCTATATATGATCGCACTGCAGTAACAACACATTCACACGAAGTGAATAAGTGGCTTCTTAGAATGAGATAGCAGAAAAGTAAAATTCCTTAACTTTCCTTTCCGGTTATAGCAACCGGACAATGAACATATCCATGAAGGATAGGTAATCGTTTATTTGGGTAGATAGTTCATTGAGAAGGAGGTGAAGGGATTTTTCTATTTTAATCGCAAACTTCTATCGGAGGAGGGAGAATGTTGAGTAGTACAGTGCTAAGCGATGGTATTATTCATGTTAGCGACAAATGCAAGGCCTGTGACCATTGCACTTCTATCTGCCCTACCCACGCCATCCAGGGCAGACTGGGAGAAAAACACCATATTGATATCAAGAAGTGTATAAACTGTGGCCAATGCCTGATTAACTGTCCCTTTGGAGCTATTGACGATATTAGCATGGTCGATGAGCGGATAATAAAAGCCCTCAATGACCCGGGTAAATTCGTAGTAGTTCAAGAAGCCCCGGCAGTACGGGTGGCTCTGGGTGAAGAGTTCGGACAGGCACCGGGAACCAATGTCAAGCACAAAATGTATGCCGCCTTAAGAAAACTTGGTTTTGATAAGGTTTACGACACCGAATTTACGGCTGACCTTACCATAACCGAAGAAGGAACTGAACTTATTCACCGGGTTTTCAATGCCCTGGGAGTTCCCGGCTTTGAACATGCCGGGCCGCTACCCCAGTTTACCTCTTGTTGCCCGGCCTGGGTGAAATATGCGGAAGATAAATATCCTCATGTTTTACCTCACATTTCTACCGCCAAATCTCCCCAGCAGATGTTTGGAGCCGTTTCCAAGACTTATCTGGCTGAAAAACTGGGGATCGACCCGGCCAGTATTTATTCCGTTTCAGTTATGCCCTGTACCGCCAAAAAATATGAATGCGACCGGCCCGAGTTTATGGCCAGTGGCTTCAGGGATGTCGATGCAGTAATGACCACCCGCGAACTGGCGCAAATGATACAAGCTGCCGGTATAGATTTTATGAGTCTTGAGGACGAGCAGGCTGACCGGTTTATCGGAGCTTCAACCGGCGCAGCGACTATATTTGGAGTTACCGGAGGAGTTATGGAGGCTGCTTTACGTACTGCCTATGAAGTGCTCAGCGGGGAAACTCTGGGGAAACTCGACTTTAACGAAGCAGTCAGAGGCCTTAAACCGGTGCGGGAAGCAACTGTGGAAATCCCCGTAAAAGCTTTAGGAGGCAAGGTACTGCCTGTAAGTGTATGTATCGTTACCGGAACCAAATATGTCGACGATGTTATCGAAGATGTACTGGCTGGACGAAGCAAGTATCACTTTATTGAAGTAATGAACTGTCCCGGTGGCTGCATCAATGGTGGCGGACAACCGATAAGACGTGACACTTATTAAAGGAAGGAGGACAGCGAGTTATGAGTATTTTTACCGAAAAAGTTGGTATGACCCGGCGTCAATTCTTAAAAGGAAGCGGAATGCTGGCTGTTGCCGTTATAGTGTCGGGAGTCTTCGCCAAAATAGGTTTTGATGCCTTTGCTGCCAGTGATGAGTATATTGCCCAGCGGGCAGCAGGCCTCTACACCCTGGATGAGAAAATGGCTCTGCGCAAGTCGCATGAAAATCCGGAGATAATCCAGATTTACCAGGAATTCTTATCACCCGGGGAACAGAAATACCTGAGCGAAAAGGCTCATCACCTGCTCCATACCAAATATGGTAAAGACATCCCGTCCTTTATTGAAGAGCTTAAAGGACATAGCGGCGAAGCTGCGTAGAAGGGGGTAATGTGATGAGTGAAGAAATTATCAGAGGAAAAGTTTTAAAACATGATACCCAGACCAGAACCATGCACTGGATTCACCTGTTAGCCTTTATTATTCTGGGGCTTACCGGAATCGGTTTTTATTGGGATATCGCTGGCATAGCCAATATATTCGGTGGCCCCGCCAATGCCTCCCTGGTTCATCGCTGGACAGGTGTAGTTTTTATTGTCGGACCGACCCTGTATATATTGTTGAATTTTGACCGCTTCTCTCGTTTTATTGATACCATATCCAGTTTTTCCAAGGATGATTTTGCCTGGTTGAAAACTATGGGTGGATATGTACCATTTATAAAAGTCGAAGAGGCACCTCCCCAGGAGAAGTATAATGCTGGTCAGAAGATACTGGGCGGCCTGATAATTATCGGCTGCCTGCTGATTATTCTCACCGGCTTTCCCATGTGGCTGTGGAAGGATGTAGTATCCTCAGCATTCCTGGCTCTCTGCTATAATGTTCACTTCTGGACTGCGATAATAATGATTTTACTGGTAGCCGGGCATTTCTTCCTGGCCGCCATACACCCGAAATCCCGGGTGGAATTCGCTTCTATGATGCTGGACGGATACATTGATGCTGAAATTACGGCTCACCATAATGCCAAATGGTTCGCAGAATTACAAAAAACCGAATAGCAAAGGTTTTTAAACCCGGTCTGGCCAGGCTAGACCGGGTTTTTGTTTGTTTTAGCAGGATAAATATGCAAAATATCGAAAATATAGTTGATACAGTATTATTTGAAAGCGAGGATTTAATAGTGAGCAGAGGTAATGATGAAAATAAGAAATATGGTATGGCAGATATTGATCTGGGAACTCCTCCCCATTGTTACACCAGCATGCAGACCCGACTGCTAGATGTTATCCCTGAAAGCAGTGTGACCATTGCTATCCCGGTATTGGAGAGCTATTGTAATCCGGCGGGTTCAATGCAGGGGGGCTATATCTCTGCTGCTTTTGATAATGCTTTCGGTCCCTTATGTATCCTGGCTACTGGAACTCCTCGAACTACTGCTTTAAATATAAACACCAGCTACCACCGGCCGATTTTTCCGGGCGATGAACTGATTATAACCGCTACTGTACAATCAAAGGGTCGCACTATGATTCATATACTGGCTGAAGCCTATAACCGGGAAAAACAGCTCATCGCAACTGCTAATACCCAGTACTTAATTTTGAACGAAAAATAGACGCGCATAACGCGGTTCAGTAAGGATTTACGTACCCACAGGGCACACAGATGTAGCGCTAACACGCTACCATTAAGGGAGCGGATTTATTAATATGTGTATAGAAGCATGAGGGGCGGAACCCCTGACGCCTTACGTCCGACGACTGATGACTATTGAGCCCCGGGTTGTTGTAATAATACTACAATGGAGCTGACATCTATATGCCAGTAGGAATTTTTTTTAATCATTCTAAGCGGTATATCTTTACGTAATTGTTTTCTCCCGCCATCATAACCCAGTAAGACATTTACTTTAAAATTATTGTCCGTAAGCCTGGTAATGGCAGAAACCCTTATATAATCATAATTGCGAAACAGTTCCAGAACGGCTGCTTCCTCGTTCCCATCCAGCAAACTGCCTGCCAGTTTCATTTCTCCCTGGTCCAAAGCAGTAAAAAACAGCCTGATGCTGTCCTCCGGTCCCAGGGTCCTAATCTGTTTTTCTACAATATTGGCTGCTTTCCAAACCATCATCTGATGGGCTAAATCCACCTTGCGGCTGCCATGGGTGGTGCTGTTGCGGAAATGAATACAGGAGTGTCCATTAAAGTTATTGCCGACTATGGCTCCCCGGCCATGGGGCATTCCATTCATGGAGGCAGCAATCTTACGGCCATTTTCCAGCTCAACAATTACCGCCCGGCGTTTCCAACTCCATTTACCATTATAAATGGCTTTCATGGTAGCGGTATCCTCAGCCGTCAGCGGTTGCACATCAGCATGATTACTCCCGCCCCGCCTTTGTACATTGAATTGCTGCCCCGTATCCAGGTCAATTACGGTGGCACTGCTATATTTATTAAAATACTGCCGGGCTTCCTCCCAGGTGAGAAACTCACCGTAGAGTTTCTTTGCCTCTGGTTGTACCAGGTGCTCTTCTTCGGCTTCAGGCAGAGTATATTTATACATAAACATAAATACTAGCAATAGTGGTATGACAAGTAACAGCAAACGCAGCTGGCGCAGGTTTATTATCACCGCTTTCATCCTTCCATCGCTGGCTTTTTAAAGTATATTCCCAGCCAGCAGGAAAATACCAAAGCTGGATTTTACCCCTCACCCCTCATCCCCCATCCCATTATCCATCTTATTAGCGGAAGCCAAAGCTACCAGGTGCCAGGTACAGGAAAATGGATTGATATACTCCTTACAGCCAGGGGATTTTATCAACATCATCCCCTCTTAAAACCGGAGTTATCTTACTCCTCATAGGTTCAGGCACTTGTTTTAGCTTCATATCATCAATCCGCAGTATTGCTGCAGTATTCAATTTCAAGCGCACAGCCAGTTCACGAGCAGTTAGTCCCTGATTTTTACGCAGTTCTTTAACGGTTTTATTCTTAATCCCCAGATTAAAAAACAAAGCCTATCACCCCTCTTTTGTTTTCAGTATACCTTATTCCCATCTTTGAAATATAAGCTCGTTCCCACTTCTTGCCGCAAGAAGAACGGTGGCAAATTCTCATGTCGACGCTAAGACCCTGGTTTTCCTGGGAAATACGGTATTTCCCTCATTTTACCCTGACTCTGCATCCCCCGACAAAGCTTTCCAAAGATAGTTAAGTTTTACTATAATTAAGGATGGACATCACCGGGCAGCCGTTGCCAATTAAGGAGGATTCGACAATGAATACCGACAATACCGCCAGTTCTGAGACTCTATTCAACCAGACCCTTGAGGAAATAATTCCCCACCTTAAGCGTTTGGGCCCCATACATACCATAATCGGTATCCCCTTTTATAACGAGAAGGAATCACTATTGGAAATACTGCAGATGATTGCGAGTAATGCAGAAGAACTGACCTCATTTAACACCCTTTTGATCTGCTGTGGCGATCCTGCCGGCGCAGAAATTATAGAGGAAATTCAGGCTCTTAATCTATCCATACCTCATTTTGCTTTAGTGATGAAGCCAGGAGCCAATGGCCGCGGGGCAAGTATTAGGGTACTGCTGGAAGTAGCTAAACACCTGGAAGCAGATCTGATTATTATCGCTGCCGACCTCCGGCAGGAGCAAGGACAAGGATTTAAGGTGGAATGGATCAAGCAAATGGCTCGTCCCATCCAGGGTGAATATGATCTGACCCTGGTGAATTTTAAACGGCACCAGTTGGAAGACTTACTGGGACGACTTTTCACCTCTCCTTTAATGGAGGCTTTTTACGGCTACCGAATTAGTGATCCCCACAGCGGCATGTATGCCATTAGTCATGATTTGGTGGAAGACTTGTGCCAGGATAGTAAGTTTTGGCCCGATATAACCAATGGCTACGGTATTGATCCCTGGCTAATCACCAGAGCCCTGCGTTGGAACAAACGCATCTGTGAAGTAGAGCTGGGCGCCAAGCTTGCTTATATTTCCAAGGAGAAATTGAATTTTGTCTTTACCCAAACTGCCGCCTCGCTTTTTGAATGTATTACCCGGGATAGTAAGTCCTGGCTCTCTCGGGAACCATTATTCCGGAGCCTGGATGTTTACTCCAGTGTAACCTACCCGGATAAAGCCGAAGAAAGCTGTTTTTCCTTCACTGATATGTTGACTTCATTTAAACAAAACTATAGCCAGTACGAGCGCTTAAGCAATATGTTTTTGCCTTCCGAGCTGACGGAGAGCCTGCACCATGCCCTGACCGCCCCCGCGATTGACTTTTCCTTTGATCACCGTCTATGGGTAGAAGCGGTTTATCAGTTCCTGCTGGGATACAGGTTTAACCCTGGCATTTCCCATGATGACCTTTTTAATAGTCTGACCTTTATTTTTGATGGGCGCATAGCAGGTTTTCTATCTACCCTGGATAAATTTGAAACCCTGCCTCTGGAAAAAGAGCCGGAACGTGGGCTCATTCTGCGTTATGCGTCTCAGTCGATTAAGAATGAACAACGTAAGTCCTTCCTGGAAGCCAGGGAGAATTTTCTTACCCAATGGCAACATATGACCCAGGAAACACGTCCTCCGATTACTCCGGCTCACTTTATGGAGTTTATTCCGGGAGCACCTTTGCTGCTGCCCAAGCAATTGAAGGGAGCAGGCGGCATTGATGTTTATATAGAAGAGATTTTCAACCAGGTACAAACCTACTACCAGGAGAAATTTGACCGCTTCGTCCACGAGCAACTGCAGCTTCCCTTGGATGCCAGTCCGGAAGAATTAGTAAACGGAATAGCAGATTTCATGCAAAACCTGGAAAATACCCTGGCTGAACTGTTACCAGGTGACCTCTCCAGTGAAGAAGGACTGCAGGCAGTGATTGACGGCCTTTTTGGCTTTCTGCCGGTTCCCCGCATGTTCTCGGTTAAAAATGAACTGTTGCAAGAAGCTTTGCTGCGCTTTCCTCCTATGAACGTTATGATACCGCTCGGCTATAAGCACCCCCGGGAGTTGCTGCAAAAAGTTGATGTACGCGATGCCTGGAGTTTGGCCGGTCTCCTGGAAAACCATATGTACGTGGAAAAAAGCCAGCAATGGCTACTGGATAATCTCAGCCCGGAAACTATGGGTGAAGTAACTATCAAGCCCCTGGTACTAGGTGACAGAACTGAATATGGCTCTTATCATTTGCTCCCTACCTGTAATTATAACAAGCTTTCTACCCGTATAGTGGTAAGCCCATATAGCAAGGGTATAGGCGGTAAATACCCGCACCTCTATTTTTGTTTAATGGTAGCTCATCAGGTAGCCCTGGCGGTTAACTACTCCCACTTATGGCGGGTTTATGCCCGGGAAAAAAGAAGTTTAGGACAAAAGGTGGGTAATTCTTTGCTGGGGTGGTATCAGGCTCGCACTTTCTCGGTCTATAATATTTTTGAAAACAGCCACCAGCGTTTGCTGGTGAATAATATCAAAGCTATGGCTGATACCCTGAAGACCATGGAAAGAGGCCGGGAAAGCGAAATGCTTCAGCATCTGGTGGAATCATATGGCCTTAGCCAAATTTTGGAGGATGGAACTTTCCTACCCTGTTCAGCCTGGACCTGGGCAACTTATAGCTATAAAGGAGGGCAGCAAGTCCCCACCCCTTTATCTGCTGAAGTGGAAGAAAAGTGGTTTACTCATCACCTGTTGGAGGAAATCTATACCGCCATGGATTATAATCCCGGCGAAATTGAAGACCAGGTTATCCAGTTAATCGGGGAGGGTCGGGCCAGTGATGACCTGCTGAATGTGATTCTGGGGGTCATACCCGAAGATGTAGTGGCGGTTCCTCAGGAAATGCTTGATTTCCCACCTGCCAGGGGTCTGACCAGATATCCGGATAACCCTATTTTAAAACCGATTAAGGAACACGCCTGGGAATCCCGCTATGTGCTTAATGCCGCTGCTGTCAGAATCAAAGACCTGATTTATATACTCTACCGTGCTTTTGGCAATGACGAAGTCTCTCGTATCGGCCTGGCCATAAGTGATGGCTATCGGATTCTGGAGCGACTGCCAGAGCCCATATATGGCCCTGCAAATGAGAAAGATAAAAAAGGCTGTGAGGATCCCCGGGTGGTTATTATCGGAGATGAGCTCTACATGTTGTATACTGCCTATAACGGCGTTATAGCCCAGATTGCTGCTGCCTCCATATCGCTGGATGACTTTTTGCACCGCCGATTTGACCGCTGGCAAAGAAAAGGCCTGGCCTTCCAGGATATTTGGGATAAGGATGCCATAGTATTTCCGGAAAAGATAAATGGCCGCTATGTGATATACCACCGTATCGAACCTAGTATCTGGGTTTCCCATCTGGATAAGCTGGAATTTCCCGCTCCCAAAGGACAACATACGGTAATTTTAGGCCCTCGCTCCGGACGTATGTGGGATTCGCTTAAGATAGGGGCGGGGACTCAGCCCCTGAAGACAAAGTACGGGTGGCTTATGATTTACCATGGAGTAGATAGAAACCGGGTCTACCGGTTGGGAGTAATGCTGGTCGATCTAAACAACCCTGAACGAGTGCTGTACCGGTCCCCCAATCCAGTTTTATCCCCGGAAACTGAATACGAGATAGGAATACCTGGTGAACACTGGGTACCTAACGTGGTGTTCACCTGCGGAGCAGTTCCGGCTGAGGATAAGGAAATACTGGATGACAATGATGAGATTATTGTCTACTATGGTGCGGCCGACACTTACCTGTGTGCCGCCAGCGCTAAAGTGGGGGATCTCATTCCTGAAGAAATACGGAAGTACGTAGAATCCCATCAATAAGAGCTAATAAGGAAATCGATGGGGAATTTGACGCGGGCTCGCTTCGCTCGCGCAGATTAGGCGGATTTACGCGG
>JAQUGU010000254.1 GCA_028683995.1 Syntrophomonadaceae bacterium
GTTGTAGACTTTTTCCACCCTAACTTTTGTAGGCAGACTTTGGTCAATTCTGTAGAGTTTATGGGTTCAATTTCCCAAATAATATCCATGAATTTGTATTCCGCATCAAAAAGTTTATATTCTTCCACTACTGACTCCTCCTTATACAAAAAAGGTTTATCACAATAAACTTCCTTTTAAGTTTATTGTGATAAACCTTTTTTGTCAAATTTATTAAAACCAAACGATTGGGACCCTAACCGTTTCCTGTGATTTATTGTTTAAACAATCCTGTTTTAAATAATGTAATCAACTTTGAAAATTGAGCGTCTTTCTTATACCATATTTGAAGGTGCAGCTACATCTGATCCAGTCCCGGTTGAACCATACACCGGAGCTTTGGCTGAAACTATCCGGTTTTTTGCCAGTCAGGAACATGGCAAATTTAGATTTGTTACTAACTGCTATCTGAATACTCAATTCGGGAAAAATTTTTGGGCTATGGGGTAATCCAATGACCCAGCTTCAAAAAACACCCTCTGAGGAACAAAAGGCATATATATCCCCCGCCTTTAACTTTTTGAAATATATTTTTCCCCATCTGGTGTCTTGAATTCAGAAATATTCGTAATGTGGATTAAAAGAAAATAAATTTCTAATGTCTTCCTCTTAAGGTTACCTTTGAGCCGGAAGCGAAATCAGGATGAACATATTATAGTCGGCCCCGGCGTCTCCTCCAGTGCCATAAGTAATGCCGATATGCTGAAAGATGATTCGCATCTTGCAATTTTTATTTTCAACATCCAATGTCAAATCTTTAACATCCAGGGCCTCCTTGGGCCGGTTACTGATGCCGGAAATGGAAACAGCAAAATCATATAAACCGGTAGATATCAGCTTTTCACCCGCAGCATTCTGAACTGATACCCGGGTTTCCTTCGCTGACACGGGGTCAAGTATGAGCTTGTAGGGAACACCGCGTACCTCAAAGTCATAAATCATGATTTCTTTAGAATCCATCCCTCTGTAAGTACCGGCCTGGAGCAGAACATCATAACCCTCAATGTTCAGTGGTTTCTGCATATCCAGATGGGCAAAGAAGTTATTCTGGTTATCCCCCGTATGTTTGTATGCGGGCTCAAATCCCAGGTTCTTCTCCATATCTCGGTTAGTCTCAAAATCAGCCGGGAGCCAGGCAACCTCTTTAAGATAACCTCGCCTTTCCAGATAATTTAAGATGCTGGTGGTTTCCAATCGCAAGGTCATATCAGCATCGCTCTTGGGATTAATCTTTCCATTCACCAATACTCCCTCTGTCTGCAGGTAGCTTTCCAGTCGGGTTATCTGGCTGTTACGGGACACGGTAAAAGCATCCACCGGCGGAAGAATCGAAAGTATAGCAAAACCTGCTGCCAGGATGGCAATGAGACCATTTCTCTTTACCGGCTTAAAGGATAGCACCACACCAATAACTATCGAAAAGATACCGAACAAAGCAATATAGTAGCGGGATTCCGTAATCCCATAAGCACTTAGTCGTATATATACGGAAATAAGCTGCATTACTACAATTGGGATTAACGCCTTAGGAAAAATACGCTGATATAGTATAGCGAAACGGTTTTCCAACCCGCTGGCCAGAATATAGATGATAAGTCCGGCAGCAGAATAAGCCAAAATCATTGGTCCCAGCTGACCAGTTGGCCAGTTCATGGTAATCCCAATCTTGATAAAGTAGGCCAGCAGAACCACCGTATACGCAGCAACCAATGGAACAGCTATATAGGAAATCAGAATCTCCAAAAAGCGAGGGCACTGGCTCGCCTCTAATGCATAAGTCTGGTCCAATTCCGTTTCCAAATTGAAACGGGGCAGAAGTGAGAGATAATAAGTAGTGGCAAAAAGAATCCAGACGATGGCCATCATATATCCATAAGCATCACTGTTGACCTTAAAGAGCAGGATATCAATAGTTCCGATAATGGATGCCAGGCCAGCCGCAAGCACTCCAGCGTAGAGGATTGATGTCAAAGCAGATTTAAAGTGAATCAGGACTACACTGTTAAAATCAAATTTGCCCTGGTAGGATGGCAGCCAGATGAAAGCACAAAACATGGAAAATACCGCCACCGATGTGCGGGCACCTACTCCAAAATCTATGGCCGGTGCCGGGGAAATGATTAAATAATAGCCCAGGGTGAGAAGAGCGGATAATGCATATACCGCCAAACGTAGCCTGGCCAGGCGCGGGAAACGTTCACAGGCGAATTGGGCGGTTACCCCTATGAAAGAACCTAACAGACAAACAAACATCAGTTTCTGGATAACTAAATCGGGGGTTTTATGTAGAGAAATCATGTAACAGGTCAAGGCGGTGCAACAAATCAAAAAGAATACGGTTAACGGAAAACGCAAAACTGCTTTGGATAGTCCCTGAATGAGCTTGAGAATGGCTTTACTAAAACGTTTCATGTTATCTCCGCCTCTCAATTTAAATATATTATAATTTTACAATGTTATTAACCCTCCTGTGAATAGCAACTTTTGTCTTCCATTTCTTTATTGATCATGCTCTCAAAATTATGATAAACCTGAAATTTTATTCTTTTGTAGTATAGGGGGGTATACTATAATATACTTGGGTGGTGATTACAATATGGAAAAAGACAGAAATACCAAATGCAATAACTGTGTAGAAGCAAATAAGAAAAACCGGGCCTGGAATGATGAGAGCGCAGTAAAGGAACTTACGGTTCGTCTTAATCGTA
>JAQUGU010000255.1 GCA_028683995.1 Syntrophomonadaceae bacterium
CTTATTTTATTCCTAAAGGTGTAAAAACTTTGCTGAAAAACATTTTTTACCAATTACTAAATAAGTCGAAGCAGGGGAGATTAATAAAATAGGTGCCAATAGCATAGTTTTCTTGTAATAACGCCGATTTAGAACTGATTAGGACACTGATTATTTATGATTAACACTGAATCTTTTTTAAAAATATACTTAACCCCGACTGCTATTTCATCAATGGTTGCGGCCTCTGGCCATGGGGGGTAATATGAAAAAAGGAGCCTTTTCAGGCTCCTTAGTCGTTTATGCGAAAGACTTGTTTGGTATTGCGAGCAGTGAGGTAGGCAATCTCTTCGGGGGGTTTGTTTCTTATTGCTGCCAGTTTAGCAGCTGTATAGCTTACATTAGCCGGTTCATTGCGTTTACCCCGCAGTGGTTCGGGGCTTAAATAAGGGCAGTCAGTTTCAATCAAAATCCGATCAAGAGGGATTTTCCCTGCTACTTCCACGGTTTTTTTAGCATTCTTATAGGTCAAAGGCCCGGCAAAGGATATATAAAATCCTTCTTTCATCAAATCAATGGCCAGGGGCAGGTGTCCGGAATAACAATGTAATACACCTTCACTACGGCCTGCTTTTTCTTTTTTGATTATGCCAAGGACTTCCTCATGGGCGTCCCGGTCATGTATAACAATAGGCTTGTACAGTTCCTGAGCCAGTTTTATCTGCGCTATAAAAGCCTTTTCCTGTACATCACGAGGAGACAGGTTGCGATAAAAGTCCAGCCCGATTTCACCTATGGCTACCACCTTGGGCTCGCGGGCTAGCTTATGTAAACCGGCTATAGTCTCCTCTTTCAGGGTTTTAGCATCATGAGGATGTACCCCTACCACCGCATAAATCTGGGGGTATTTACGCGCCAGTTTTACCGCCTCAGCAGATGATTCGTAATCATAGCCGATGCAGATGATTTTTTCCAGACCAGCTTCACGGGCCCGCTGCAGGACTTGAGGTAAATCCTCCTGAAACGCTTCGTCCTGTAGATGGGCATGACTGTCAATTAACATTTATGAACCCTCCCCCAAGCATCCGCTATTTTACCCGGTTGCCGGATGTTATGCGGTCTAAAGTTAATACTTCGATATCGTTGTCATCAGGATCGGAAGCGGCTAAAATCATGCCCTGGGAAAGGGTTCCTCTAAGTTTGGTAGGCTTCAGGTTGGCTACCAGAACTACTTTTTTGCCTACCAGTTCCTCGGGTTGATAGTTCTTCGCTATGCCTGAGACCACGGTACGTTCCTCTTCACCCATACGTACCCGCAGAACCAGTAATTTATCGGCTTTCTCCATCTTTTCACAAGCTATTACTTCGGCCACCCGCAAATCCACCCGGGCAAAATCTTCTATGCCTATATATTCGGGCTGTTTTTCCTCTTTTTCTTTGGCAGCGTTATTATCGCCGATATCTACTTTGTTATCATCCATTATGTTCTCCTCCTCCAGAGTTTTTAAATCAATACGGGGAAATAATATTTCATCCTTTTTAACTTTAGCGCCGCTTTTAACCAGGCCCCAGCGTCCGGCATCTTCCCATTTAATTTGACCAGGGTCAGCAAAAACTTGCATCTGCCGGTTAGCCCGCTCGGGCAGGGTAGGCATAGCCGGAGCCAGCATGGTAAGTATTATCCGTATGGATTCGGTCAGATTATACATTACCGTAGCCAGGCGATTCTTTTTATTTTCATCCTTGGCCAACAGCCAGGGCTCGGTCTCATCTATATATTTATTGGCCCGGGCAACCAGCTTCATAACCGCAATCAGGTAGCCGGAAAAGTCCAGGTTTTCCAGTTTGGCAGTGGCTTCCTGGTATACCTGGGCGGCCAGATTCTGTAGTTCCTGATCTACCGGTTGGCTATCGTTAGCTGCTGGGATTATTCCATCAAAATAACGGATTATCATGGCTGCGGATCTACTAATCAAATTACCCACATCATTAGCCAAATCAGAATTAATCCGGTTAACCAGCATTTCTTCTGAATATATACCATCCTGGCCAAAGCTCAATTCTTTTATCAGGTAATACCGTACCGCATCCACCCCATATTTTTGAATAAGAATGCGCGGATCAATGACATTCCCTTTTGATTTTGACATCTTACCCCCCTCCAGCATAATCCAGCCATGGGCGAAGACTTTCTTGGGCAGGGGAATGTCCAGAGCCATCAACATGGTAGGCCAGATAATAGCATGGAAGCGTATAATATCCTTGGCCATCAGATGCACATCAGCAGGCCAGTAACGGTTAAATTTTTCTTCATCACTGCCATAGCCAATGGCGCTTAAATAGTTTATCAGGGCATCAAACCAAACATAAACCACATGTTTCTGGTTAAAGGGTACCGGTATCCCCCATTGGAAGGTAGTACGGGATACACACAAATCCTCCAGCCCCATCTTGATGAAGTTAACTACTTCATTACGACGGGATTCCGGCTGAATAAATTCAGGGTGACTCTCAATATGTTCCAGCAGGCGATTAGCATATTTGGCCATATTGAAAAAATAGCTTTCTTCCTGCAAGAGTTCTACTTCCCGACCACAGTCCGGGCATTTTCCCTCCACCAGTTGGCGCTTGGTAAAAAAGGTTTCACAGGGGGTACAATACCAGCCTTCATACTGGGATATAAATATATCCCCCTGGTCATATACCTTCTGAAATAACTTCTGTACCACTTCTTCATGGCGTTTTTCCGTGGT
>JAQUGU010000256.1 GCA_028683995.1 Syntrophomonadaceae bacterium
CCATTATAACATAACATAAATGTAAAAATATGCCTGTAGTTCTTTAAGGAGTAAGATTAACCCAGAGTCATCCAAACACTTAAACAAAGATGATAATTTTCCTTTTACTCAACTACCCAAATAATCCGGAAATGAAGCCGCGGGTTTTTTCATGGCGGGGAGATGTGAAAATAGTGTCGGTGGGTGCCTTCTCCACTACCTGGCCCTCCAGCATAAAGACAGTCTCATCGGCAATACGACGGGCCTGAAAGAGATTATGGGTGACAATAATAATGGATAAATCCTTAGCCAAACTTTTTAATAATTCCTCAATCAAACTAGTTGAGGCCGGGTCCAGACTGGAACAAGGCTCATCCAGCAGTAATACCCGGGGTTCAACCGCCAATACCCGGGCCATGGCCAGGCGCTGTTTTTGCCCACCCGAAAGCTGTGAGGCTGGTTGTTTTAGCCGATCTTTAACTTCATCCCACAGAGCTACTTTACGCAGGCAATCTTCCACTATGGCCTCCCCTTGTGACCGACTTTTTAGTCCGTAATACCTGGGGCCGAAAAGTACATTTTCCTTTATACTCATGGGCAAAGCCACCGGGGTTTGATAAACCATCCCCACCTGCCGGCGAACCCTGGCAGCATTCTTCACTTTATTTATTGACTGGCCCAGCACCTGGATATCACCATCCCATTTAAAACCTGTTTCCATCTCGGCAGTACGATTAATGCTGCGCAGCATAGTAGTTTTCCCACAACCTGATGGCCCCATAATAGCAGTAATGGCATCGGAACTAAACCCAATGTTTACGTTTTTTAAAATGTTTTTGGGTCCGTACCAGGTACTAAAGTTTATAAGCTCAACCGCATTCATCTACTATTAATCCTTTCTTGTAAACTGTGTAGCCAAAGGGCCAGGGTATTTAGCAAAAGAAGCAAAATAACCAGCACCAGGGCAGTAGCATAAGCTTGATTCATTGATATGTGTTCATTAAAAAGGATATAAAGGTGATATGGTAAGGCCATAACTGGTTCTAACAGTGCTCCTGAGGAATCGGCTATGATGGCGGCCGCAGTGACCATAATGGGGGCGGTAGCTCCAGCTGCATAGCCCAATGCCAGCAGTATTCCGGCAAGAATACCGGCAGCAGCTCGGGGTAAAATTACCCGGCGCAGGGTATAGGATTGGGCAACCCCAAGGGAATTAGCTACCAGTCGGTAATTTTCATCAACTGCCAGTAGAGCATCCCGACTGGAAACCACAATCACCGGAAAAACCATGATGGCCAGAGCCAATCCTCCAGCCAGCAGTGATATTCCCCAACCTAATGTAACTACTCCCAGAGCATAAACGAACAAACCGACAACAATAGAGGGTACCCCGGACATGCTCTGTACCAGCAGGTTTATCATCTCCGCCAATCGTCCACTGCGTCCGTATTCACTCAGGTAGATGGCGGTTAACAGGCCGGGCACTATGGAGAAAACCAGGGCCAGCAAAACCAACCACAGGGTTCCCTTTATAGCCGGAAAGATTCCCCCTGTACTACCCAGCGGAGTTCCAGCAGGGCTTCCCAGTATAAACTGGCTGTTAATATAAGGTCCCCCGCGCCAGATAAGATAAGAAATTATTGCCAGCAGGACCAGTAGTATAAACAGGCCGGATAGCCAGAAAAACCCTTTCCATAACAGGTCAGTAATAGCTCTTAGCCTCAAAATGGCTTCACCCCGCTTCTTAAGCGGCGCAGGAGCAGGTTTACACCTAAATTAACCGCAATTACCATCAATATTAGCACCAGTCCGGCGGCAAAAAGGGCCTGATAATGGATAGTACCAGGAATAGAACTACCCAGTTCCAAAGCAATCAGGGCCGGTAGGGGTTCACCTTTGTTAAACCAGGAAAATGGTAACATCAAGGTGTTACCCGCCACCATAAGTACGGCCATAGTTTCACCCATGGCTCGTCCAAACGCCAGTACCAGCGCACCCAACATACCTTTGCGAGCCAAAGGAACCAGGATACGTAGAGCCAGGTAGGGCCGTGATACTCCCAGAGCCATAGCAGCATGACGGTATTCAGGTGCTACCGCATGCAGAGCGACCTCAGAGTTAGCCGTTACAAAGGGCACAATCATGATAGCCAGTATCAAAGAAGCAGCAAAAAGGGATTCCCCACTAACCAGGTCAAATCTTATTTCGAAAAACTTAATAAGCACTGCTGCCCCCAGGAAACCGTAGACAACTGAAGGTATACCGGTAAGCATATTTAAAACCGGACGCAGCACTGCTGCCAAAGGGGAAGGAGCAAATTCGGCCAGGAATATAGCGCAGCCGAAGCCCAGCGGGGCAGCAATAAGCAATGCGCCTCCCGCTACCCACATGGTACTCAGCACCATAGGTGCAATACCAAATTGGGGTGAGGTACTCACCGGTCTCCAGGTAGTCCCACTCAAAAAGTCCATGACCCCTACCTGTGACCAGATAGGCCAGCTTTCCCGTAATATAAACAGGAGCATGGCCAGCAAAAGTAATGACGACAGCAGGGCTACGCTGATAAAAATGATATTAATTACTTTTTCTCTAATTTCCAATCGTGGATTTACCTTTTGCATATTATACCTCTTAAGCGCACACGAAAAAATAACGAGCAGGTTACTCCTGCCCGTTATTTAACCAATCATTTATTTAACAACTGGAATATAACCCATGTCTTCTACCACTTTCAAGCCTTTTTCCGATTG
>JAQUGU010000257.1 GCA_028683995.1 Syntrophomonadaceae bacterium
CACTGGCCTCAACGGGAGGAAGTTCTGCCAGGTCGGGGTTTTCACCCTCGACTACTGCATCGACTTGAGATATATGAATTCTTTCCTTGGCTCCACCCAATGCCAGCGGTAGTTTTTCATTAACTTCAACAATTATTTTTCTCGCACTCATAGCCTGAGCGTAGCTAGTGGAATTATGAGCTCCCCAGTTAAAGTAACCATCCTTATCCATCGGAGTAACTTGCACAATAAAAGCCTTTCGTACAATAGCCCCCACATTATCTGGGTCCACACGCCCATCTGAAAAATACTTTTCAGCTTCACCATAACAAAGTGGATTGTAATAAACCCCCCCACAACGTTGCTGCATAATCCGGCTGACTATGCTGAAATGAAGGTCAAGATAGGAAAATACCTCCCCTTCAGGATCTCTGGTCACCACTTCCGGTAGTGGTGGAACTGTTACCGCTGCCATAATTTTGACATCTTTTAGTTCCTCTTTGCGGGCTGCCAGTGCCCTATCACATGCGACCGGTTTACCATTAAACATTCCATAATCCAGCCAATCCCCGGATTCAATTATCTGAACTGCTTTTTCCGCTAAACACAACTTCTCCTGGTACATTTGCGAAAAATCTCTGGACATCATACCCCCCCTTAAAACTGTTTTATTTAGCAGATAGTGTAAATATTTCTACATTTATTGTAATCTACATAATGTTCCCAATCAAGGCGTTTTCAGAATATTAGGAGTTGTTATGCAAGTACACCAGTTTCCACAATTCATACAGCCACTCTGCACCGGAATTAACACAGCAAACCCGGGATTTTTCCCGGGTTTGAGAGCTAAAATATTCAATTTTGGGCTTTAAGATTTATCACCCCGCTCTCTTAAAACCCTTAACCGGTATGTTGGCAACCAGGGCGATAGAATCATCCTCATTTGCCAAATCTACCGAAAGGGCTTCTTCATCAATTTCCAGGTATTCTCTAATAACCTTAATCAGGTCTTCTTTGAGCTGGTTCAAAAATTCAGGAGATACCGAGGCCCTGTCGTGGACCAGAACCAGGCGCAGTCTTTCCCGGGCAACGTCTTTGCTAGATACGTTGTCCTTGGCAAAAAATCTGGTGATAATGTCTAACAAAGCCATACCTCCCCTCCTATCTGGCCAATTTTAGTATTTTTCTAAATCTGTCAACAAAGTTTACATTTTCCTCATCAACAGACAACATGGGAACTTTTTCTCCGATAAGCCGCCGGGCAATACGACGATAGGCTCCTCCCGCCCGGGAAGCGGTCTCCAAAACCGCGGGTTCCCCCCGGTTGGTTGACACCACAATAGACTCGTCTTCAGGTACTACGCCCAGCAATTCTATGGAAAGGATGTCCAGGATATCGTTTATATCCATCATATCGCCACGCTTTACCATTTTGCTGCGCAGGCGGTTGATAATAAGGCGGGCATTATTCAGACCACTGGCTTCCAGCATGCCAATAATGCGGTCAGCATCTCGTACTGATGAAATCTCCGGAGTGGCAACCACAATGGCATTATCAGCTCCAGCCACTGCATTTTTGAATCCCTGTTCAATCCCGGCGGGGCAGTCTACCAGAATATAATCGAAGTCCTTGCGCAACTCATTGGTCAGGTTCTTCATCTGGTGAGGACTTACCGCGCTCTTATCTTTGGTCTGGGCAGCCGGAAGCAGGTATAGACCATCAAAGCGCTTATCCTTAATCAGAGCTTGTTTCAGTTTACAATTACCGTTTACCACATCAACTATATCAAAGACAATCCGGTTTTCCAGTCCCATCACCACGTCCAGGTTTCTGAGGCCAATATCGGTATCAATCATAACCACCTTTTTGTCCATCATAGCCAGCGCGGTGCCCAGGTTGGCTGTGGTTGTAGTCTTGCCCACTCCACCTTTTCCGGAAGTAATGACGATAACTCTACTTTTCATCCCTAATCCTCCAATCATATTTTTAACTTCTCAATCACTACTTTACCGGCTCTAATACGAGCCAGTTCAGGAGTTGAAACTACAATTACCTCCCCATCAGGTGGGCGGGTAATGTGGTTGGCAATCCTCAACTGAGTTGGGCTTAAGCGATAGGCGCTTATTATAGCAGTCTCATCACCAAATGCCCCGGCATGGGCCAAACCTCTTAAGGAACCCATAACCACGATATTACCTCCGGCTACCACCTCCGCTCCCGGGTTAATGTCACCCAAAATTACTAGATTCCCCTCACAAAAAACCTTTTGCCCGGATCTAAGGTGCCTGCAAATAAGGGCGGTATCACTATACCGGGGCATATCACCGAAAGGATAGTCGTCCCCCTCCTCCTCTCTGGCCGGGCCATTAGACCTCAGTTCCCTCAGGTGCAGCCCGTGATCCAGCAATATGTCCTCAATTTCCCTGACCTGCTTGCTGCTAAGCTGTTTATCACCCAGATCCAGGGTGATCAGGGTTCCCAGCGCATAGTTGTCAATTCTCTGCAGCTTTCCTTCCAGTTGGCTTTTAATTTCAGAAAAAGTGTTGAATGATCTCATGTCAACCCGGATTTCTCCATTAACACTTCTAAGAGCTGCTGACACTGTATACCCTCCAATCTTGACCGCTGCAAAAAGCGTATACCTTGCTTTTCTATTTATGTAATTATTTTCCTGCAAAGAAAAAAATAAAATGAGGGGAATTTTCCGCTAATCCCCTCATTTTCAGTCGTTTTG
>JAQUGU010000258.1 GCA_028683995.1 Syntrophomonadaceae bacterium
TTACTTAATTCTATTCTGCACTGATGGCTGATTTCCTTCATCTCCCTTTATTATACCAATATAAAGAGGGGCAATATCTATACTGCCCCCCACTATTCCCTTATGCCGTTTATGTAATTACCCGGTGGTTTTTTTATTTGACTTTAAAACCGGCCAGGTAAGCAGCATATGCCAGCGGCCTTTTAAATGTATTTTTCACTATGGCCGCAGAAAACATGGTTTCCGTAGTTTTTCTGGGCTTGGAGTTTACTTCTATTAAGTATAAATGCCCTTTCCGGTCAATTCCTATATCCATACCCAATTCGCCAAAGGTACTATTACTGACAGTCTCCAGGGTGCTTGCTACCATTTTACACAATAGGCGTATCTCTTCGTTTTTTGATTTTATAAGGTCTTCTTTTTTAAACAAATGGTGCAGGACTTTAGAATTTTTTTCCACCCGTCCCCCGCTGCTCAAATTTGAAATACTGCTGCCCTGAGGTGCTATACGGCAAAACTTTTTACTGATTTGCCATTCTCCCCGGCCATTTTTCTGGTAAATAATGCGCAAGTCAAAGGGAGACCCCTTATATTTGGCCAGGTCCAGTCCCTGTTGTACGATATAATGCCTTTCAGCCCTTTGTTTTTTAGTTTTTCTCATCAGTTCGGCGGGGTTGCTGGCCTGGCTACGGATACGCCTACTTTTGTAGGCAATATATTTCAGGTGCCCCTTATCGTCATTTACTTTGATTATTCCTTTACCCAGGCTCCCATTGCTGGGTTTCATGTATAGAACTCGGTATTTTTTCAGCATTTCTTCCAGGCTGCTGTTATCTAACTGCCGAGTTTCAGGCAGGTAATCAATCAGCATGGGATCAGTTAACAGAATCTGGTGAACGTTCCATTTATTCAAATAATGGGGATTAAAGTAATGTAAATAGGGCAGCTTCATCAGCCGGTTTTTAGCATATTGCACATTATTGCGGGCCTCTGCCGATCTACTGTGGATGCGGTCGTAAACCACATCCGGAAGCGGGTAAATAGATGATTCCCAGCGCCCCCGGTGCTGGGATAACTGATGGTATACATAACCTCTACAAGTGTGGTTAGCCCAGTTTATGCTACCGGGAGTAAATATATATACCTGCCCGGGAAAAGTTTTACTGACAATACTTAAATAGATTAGCTCTGCTTGCAGGCTGCGTGGATCCAATTCTTCCCGGTTGGAACCAGGAATAAGGGTAGCCAGTATTCCAATAGTAGGCCCCAGGTGCAGCATTTTCTCCTCCGCCTGGTAGCGTATTTTCATGCCTTTGTATTTTTTAATATGCAAAGCCTGAACCAATTCCGGTGAAAGCGCATAGCCTTTTTTACCGTTATCATATATGATAAATTTACTTTTAACCTTCAGGCTTCCCACCCGAACTGTTATTGATGGCTGCACATCTATTCCCAGTTTATTAACCAGGTTGCGCGAGATAGAGATACTCCCTGCTGTTTTCATTAAAATCTGTACCTCTCCTTTTCCTTAGAATCCGGCCAGATACCTGGCATATAATAGTGGAGTTTCTATGGATTTCTGGCGAGTCTGAGTTTCACCAATTAATGTAAATACACGCCGGGCTGGACGTAAGTTGGCTTCGATAAACCACACTTTTCCATACTTATCAACTCCTATGTCTACTCCCGCCTCCCCACAATTACCCAGGTACTCTTCTACGCTTAGGGCGGCATTGATAGCAACAAAAATAATTGTCTCGATTATCTGGTTTACCTGTTTCCTGCCATGAAAACTCTTTCTTAGAACTGTTTCTACTCTCATACCGCTACCGCCACCGCTTATGTTACTAGTTATGGCGCCCGGTTTTCCTACCCGGCAGGCCATGCCGGTTACCTCCCATCTTCCATTATGCTCCTTTTGCACCATAACCCGGATATCAGCTATTCCCCCCTCGTAGCGCAAGAGGTTGATTTCTTTTTGAACCAGATAACTCCGCCCTGCCATAACCGGGCGCAACTTTTTCCGCAATTGCAGCAAGTCGCTGGCGCTTCCTTTACATAAACTACCGTTACAGTGATACTGGTAGCAATAACCTGGGGATTTTCTATTCCTATTAACCCGGATAATGTTCTTTCCCTGGGTTCCGTTAACCGGTTTAAGATAAACGGCGCGGTACTTTTTAGCCATTATTTCAACCTGGCGGAAGCTGTTAACTAACCTGGTCTCCGGTAAATAAGGTAGCATATCCGGATTACGCTTAAATAGACGATATGCCTCCCACTTGCCTACCATTTGAGGATTAAGAATTTTTATTCCCGCCTGTTTTAGCCGGCGCCGGCTATCGGCCTGGTTGGAAACATAGAATTTACTACGAGGATAAATGACATCAGGTAGCGGGAATTTTCCCCGCTGCCACCCATTTTTATTGTGGTAGTATCCATTTACTATCTTCTTATTCCAGTCTATATCTGAGAAATAGAAGGCAAAGCATATCTGTCCCAATTTTCGACTACCAGCCATAATTTCCTGGAAAAAAGTGGTTTGCCCTCCATAAGGTCTATTAGTACTATCTTGTTTGGGCGCGATAATTCCTACTACCGGCCCAATATGAATTTCATCCTGGCTAAAATTAATACCGTATTTCCGATCTTCCTGAAGAAAGACCTTTTTTACTAAAGATGGATTCATATAGAGGGTGTTTTTGTCTAAACGGGAAGT
>JAQUGU010000038.1 GCA_028683995.1 Syntrophomonadaceae bacterium
CCTTCAGCTTGCAGCCTCTGATCATGCTGCTGGCAGCTTATCTCTTATCGCCCCGGGCCGCTTTTTTGAGTATGCTGGCTTACTTATTGCTGGGCTTAATCGGAATTCCGGTATTTTCCAGTCCCCCCTATGGCGGTCCTGCCTATGTACTGGTACCCAGCTTTGGTTTCCTGCTGGGATTTCCCCCCGCTGCCTGGATGCAATCACGACTGATTAAAAAAGCTACCATGACAAATTTTATACTGGCAGGTCTGGTGGGAATAATTATTTATTATGCCATAGGACTACCCTACATGTACCTAATCTTGAACTTTTACCTGAAAAATACTATTGATATTCTAAAAGTAATCCAGATTGGATTTATTCCCTTCATCACCCTGGATTTGGCCAAAATGGTAGTAGCCGCCCTCCTGGCCCGCAAACTAAGCACTAGACTAACTGACGAGTAGGTCTAATAATAAAAAAAGTGAAGGGTAAGGGGGACGCGTAATCGGGCGGACCCGCGTGTCCGCCCTCAATATTTGAAATATATATCAATGGATTTCTCCATAGCTCCTATCAATGTGACCCTAAAACAGTACTGGGAGAATTCCTCTTATATAGCTTATAATTGGAACATGATAGAATTACCATTCTATTATGCTCTGACACGAAAAGCGGGGTGAACATGATGGGCAAGCTGAATAAAAAAGCCATCGGCATTACGGCATTAGTCGTCTTTCTTCTGCTCCTAACCGGTGCGCTCCGCCTGGTGAATAGTGAAAATTATCTCATCAGTATTGCTTGTGGTCCGTTGGTCTTCACCATCTATATCGCGGTATGTTGTCCATCTGGATAATGTCTATTCAGCGGCGCATGATGCACAGTCACATCCGAGGCTATCTTTTGGGGACAGCCGGTTTAATGCTGTTTTGGATTTTTGTAAGAACTCTGAAACACTCTCCTTTTAACCATATTGAGCCTGTGAATCGCTGGTTGTGGTACTGCTTTTACATTGCAATGATTCTCATACCTCTTTTGAGACAGCAAGGGGCATCCACACCCGTTTTTTCGTATAAGGTATATGTTTATCCGTTTCAATACTTTCTTGTTTTGTGTCTGCCAATAGCAATATTCTTCCCAGGCTCTTTCTTCCCACAATAACCGCATTAATCTTCCTCTATCAAATCATGCTCGACAAGCTTCGCACGTCCTTCGTTAATATCTGCGATAACTTGTTCTAAATGTTTCATATTGCTTTCAGAATAAAACGGGTCAGCAGAAACCTCAAAAGGAATACGTTTCTCTCTGGCAACCTTTTTTGCAAAAATCGTAAAAGCAGCTGTCATAGAAAGCCCCATATCAGAACAAACCTTTTCCATGCTCTTTTTTAAATCTTCATCCATACGAAAATTCACCATTGTTTGGGCCATAAATATCACTCCCTCCTATGCAACTTCAATATAGCAAGCGGTAAAGCATGTGTCAACCAAGTGCTTTACAAATGCATGTAATAGTATATGTAATTATTCTTATCTTTATCACCATTGTACTTAACATAGAGGAGCCACCCGGTCCCCATGTTATCCACGTGCAGACTTCGTCGCAACAACGCGCCATAAATCGTTTGGTGTCGTAAAATAACTACGGAATGCCCGTAATTTTGTTACGACATTTGTTGACTTAACGCTTTGTGCTGGTTAAAATAATTGTGAAAGAAGGTGGACACTACGTTAAAGTTGTTTGAGGTTACGGGTTTTAAGAACTTTGAAAATACGATCCGATTAAATTTTTCCGACGTCCGTGATTACAAATTCAATCATTCCTGCATCGTGAACGGCCTGCTCGGTAAGCTTATCGTTTACGGCAAAAACTCTGTCGGCAAGTCCAACCTGGGTTTGGCTCTTTTTGATATCGTCTCCCATCTAACGACAAACAATGTGACGCCAGGTTTATATGACTATTATCTGAATGTCAACAACAAGGCCGGATACGCGGAGTTTCATTATGTATTCACGTTCGATAGCGGCGAGGTAGATTACCGCTATCGTAAAAATGACAAACAGACGCTTGTTTATGAATCCGCAGCGATTGACGGTAAGCGTCTTTTCACTTACGACTACGAGGACAGCCGCGGTGATCTAACCGGTCTTGAGGCATTGACCACGACACTGAATCTCTCTTTCCGCGGTAGCGACTCCATCCTGAAATATGCCATCACCAATTCAGCGCTCCCGGAAGATCATCCGCTTTATCTAATGCAGCGTTTTGTGTCCCATATGCTCTGGTTCCGCAGTCTGGATGAAAACCGTTATATCGGTTACAAGGCAGACAGCAAGGATTATTATGACTTCCTTTTTCAAGGCAATATGAATATGCTTAAGGAGTTGGAGTCCTTCCTGCACGAAGCGGGGATTAAAGAAAATCTGGTTGCGAAGAAGGATGCAGACGGAACCAAGCGCCTGTACTTTGATACCAGAAACCCGTTGCCGTTTTTCAAGGTGGCATCCAGCGGTACGAAGGCGCTCTACACATTTTTCTATTGGTACAAGACCGCAGTGGACGTTTCTCTGATGTTCATTGATGAGTTTGACGCGTTCTATCACTATGAGCTGGCTGAAACGCTTGTCGGGCTTCTGGAGCATATGCCCGGTTTCCAGACCATCCTCACTTCCCATAATACAAACCTGCTCTCCAATCGAATCATGCGCCCGGACTGCTACTTTATTCTCACCGGAGAAAAACTTACTTCATTTGCCAATGCCACCGACCGGGAGCTTCGGGAGGGACATAATCTGGAGAAGCTCTATATGAGTGGTGAATTCGATGGCTGAGAACAAACGGAAGATTCTTGTGCTGGTCGAGGGTGCAAAGACAGATGTTGTTTTGATGGAGCGGTTGCTGTCCGTTTATCAGATTGACGTCAAATATGAAATTATTTCATACCGGACGAATATCTATACGCTTTATCACGAGTTTTTTGGGGACAACGATCCCGCTGACATGGACTTGCTCCAGATGTTGAAGTCGCGTGAACCTGATCCGGCTAAAAAAGCGCTGTTTGACGATTTCTATTCTGATATACTTCTGATATTTGATCTTGATCCGCACGATAGCGGTTTTACGTCAGAAAAGATTGATAGCATAGCGAGGTACTTTGTGGAATCCTCTGATATGGGAAAGTTATACATCAATTACCCTATGGTGGAGGCGTTCTACCATATGGCGTCTATTCCAGATCCGGACTTTGATTCTTACCATGCTACTCTTGATGAGCTGATCGCCGGAGAATATAAGGCTCGTGTAAATCGGGAAAATCGGAATCACGATTATCGCAAGTTTGCCGCAACAAAAGAAGAATGTAATATTGTCATCGGGCAGAACATGAGCAAGGCATGGCGGCTCGTTGGCAGCGATCCAGGGTATGATCTGCTTCCGACACAAGTTGAGATGCTCGCTGCACAGTTAAATTCTATTCAGAAAGACAGGCGAGTTGCCGTGCTCAGCACCTGTGCATTTTTCATCCCGGAGTACAATCCGAAATTGATACGCTGAAATTTAAAGTGTTACAGGGAGATGTCAGACTGTGTGAAAATAACAGCTTCCACACCAAATAATTAACCGACCCTGCGCTTCCCCTGCTCCACCAACCATTTAAATTCCCTTTTAAAGGCTCCGGCTTTCCAATGCCTTCATAGGTATTTTTTTTGAATGTCCTTTATCAATATGTTTATCCGTTTCAATACTTTCTTGTTCTGCGTTACGCCGGGACGTTCTTACTGTAACACAGCAAAACTCAAGAACTTGAACAAGGGGGCTCGCCGGAAAAACCGTTGGGCCTTTTTAATAGGATTCGGTATAATGGGAAAAATGTATGGATTTTTATGTGTGGTTAGACGGATAAATAACGGTTCGAGGAATGAGCATAAGCATTGTTACACGAAGAACGTCCCGGTGTAACAAGAGGAGGAAAACACGATGATACTGGTATTCGATGTTGGCAACACTAACATGGTGATTGGAGTTTACCAGGAAGATAAAATCCTGACTCACTGGAGGATTCGTACTGATACCCTGCGTACCTGTGATGAATATGGGATGATGATCAAGGCCCTGTTTGATTACCAGCAAATAGAAATGAAAAAAGTAAAGGCAGTAGTAATTTCCTCAGTGGTACCCTCATTAATGCTGGAACTGGAAGGGCTAAGCCATAAGTATTTCTCCTGCCGTCCCCTGGTAATAGGCCCGGGAATCAAAACCGGACTGGCCATAAAATATGAAAACCCGCGCGAGGTAGGGGCCGACCGGGTAGTGAATGCCGTGGCTGCCTATCATAAATATGGGGGACCGCTGATTATTGTGGACTTTGGCACGGCTACCACCTTTTGCGTGGTTAATGAACAAGGAGAGTACCTGGGTGGTGCTATAGCCCCCGGAATAGCTGTAGCCAGTGACGCCCTGGTAGCCAAAGCAGCCAAACTGCCCCGAGTGGAACTGATAAAGCCCCGCAGCCTGATTGGCAGGAATACGGTGGCCAGCATGCAAGCTGGAATCATTTATGGTTTTGTCGGGCAGGTTGAGGGTATAATCAGCCGCATGAAAAAAGAAATTGAAGGCCCCTGCAAGGTAGTAGCCACAGGTGGATTGGCCCGGGTAATAGCCGAGGAAACTGATGCCATTGAAATTGTAGATGATTTTCTTACCCTGGAAGGGTTGCGCCTGATTTATGAAATTAACCGGGGGTAGTGATGTTTAAAATAGGTCATGTAGAAATTCCCAACCGGGTAGTGGCTGCACCCATGGCCGGCGTCAGCGACCGGGCTTATCGCCATATGACCCGGTTGTTTGGCTGTGGGCTGGTATTTTCCGAGATGATTAGCGACATGGGCCTGGTTTATGGACAGGCCAAAACTCGGCAACTGGCCGAGCGCAGCGGAGATGACCAACCACTGGCCCTGCAAATTTTTGGTTCCCAGTTGGAGCCCATGGTAAAAGGTGCTCAAATCTTGGAAGAACTGGGGGCCGACCTGATAGACATAAACATGGGCTGTCCCACCCCCAAGATAGTTAAAAACGGTGAAGGGGCGGCCTTGATGCTTAACCTTCCCCAGGCCCGTGAAATCATTGGGGAAATTGTCCGGGCAGTTCAGGTTCCGGTAACAGTTAAAATGCGCAAAGGCTGGAACGATGAGGATAAGACCTGTATTGAGCTGGCCGGAATAGCAGAGGCGCAAGGTGCCAGTGCTGTAACCCTGCACCCCCGCAGCCGCACCCAGTTTTTCTCCGGGCAGTCCGACTGGGAAATGATTAAGATAGTTAAAGAAAATCTTACTATCCCGGTAATTGGCAATGGCGATATCTGGAGCGCTGATGATGCCCTGAAAATGGTGGAAGAGACGGGCTGTGATGCAGTTATGATAGGCCGGGCCGCCCTGGGCAACCCCTTTATATTCAAAGAAACGGTGGAATTAATAGAGCGCGGACGCCGCATTCCTCCCCCCAGCACGGAGGAGCGGATAGCTGTTGCCTATCAACACCTGGAACTGGCCTGTTCCTTTAAAGGCGAAACTGTTGCCATACGGGAGATGCGCAAACACCTGGCCTGGTACACCCGGGGCATGCGAGGCGCCGCCCGCATCCGCGAAGAAATAAACCAGGCCACCAACCGCGAACAACTCGACTCCATCTTCGACCGCCTGGTCGTGGGGAGTGAGGAGTTAGGGGTTAGGAGTTAGGGGTGGAGGCCGCCATGTATAAGTATACTGGCATACCGTATTTCCTTCGCGAACCAGTGGTATGGCCACCTGTAGGGGCGAACCCGTGTGTTCGCCCAGGGTTAGCAGTTTTGTAACGCAGAGGGGAAACCAGCCCCAGGGTTTGCTCGGCAGGGCAGACACGTGGGGCTGCTCCTACGGGAAGAATTTGCGTGGCTTATCGAAATCACCCCGGTAGTTGCTGAGAGCCGGACATAAGTTTTCTAATTGCCCAAATTATGATATACTTCATGTGAAAATTAATGGGGTAGAGGAGATTATAATGAAAGACGCAGTTATGCTTATAGCCTTTTATAATCAAAGGGCATTGGGGGTTAGATACCTGGCCGAAGCCCTCAAGAAAAGCGGATATGAAGTTATTACGGTATTTTTCAAAGACTTTAACAGTATCTCTCCCAGCAAAGTATCGGAAAAAGAAATGCAACTGCTGGTCGAGCTTATATATAAAACCAAACCTTCATCTATAGGCTTGAGCGTTATGTCCTCCCTCTATTTGGAGTCAGTATACCTGGTAAATGATTGTATCAGGAAAAACTTCAACATCCCAGTGGTATGGGGGGGAGTTTACGCATCTCTCTTTCCTGGCCACGCGCTGGAATATGCGGATTATGTTATTCGCGGTGAGGGCGAGCAAGCAATCGTTGAATTATTTGATACCTTGCGGGAAGGCAAGGATCCCTCCCAGCTGGAAAACCTGGCTTATAAAGATAGCAACGGGCAATTAGCAGTTAATGATGTCAGGCCCATAGTTGATGTAGATGAACTTGGATTCCCGTCAGTTGGGGACCAGAACCTTTACTATATCCATGACGATAAAATTACTGCCGGAGATCCGCAAATGGGCGGCTTCACCTATGAATTAACGGCTTCTCGGGGCTGTCCCTTTCAGTGTTCCTATTGCAGTTCGGTCAATTTACGCAGGATATACCGGGGCAAAGGAAAATACGTACGCTTTCGCAGCGTAGACAGTGTCCTGGCAGAATTAAACCAGGCGAAAAAGGCCTTGCCACACTTGAAAGTAATCCATTTTTGGGACGAAATATTTTCCAACGAAGCCGGTTGGGTGGAAGAATTTAGCCGACGTTACTCCCAGGAGATTGGAATTCCTTTTAGAGTCTGGGGACACCCCTTAATGATTAACCACCGGATTATTAGCAATCTGGTGGAAGCCGGGCTCTATCAGATCGTGGTGGGAATACAGAGTGGATCACCACGCATTCGGAAAGAAGTGTTTCATCGCAATGAGTCTCAGGAAGACATTATCAAATGCAGCAAAGTTCTGGCTGAATGCAAGGTACCCAAGGTAATCTATGACTTTATGATACATCACCCCTTTGAATCACTGGAGGAACTGAAAGAAACTTACCGCTTATGTTTGGAACTGGAGCCTCCTTTTGAGTTACAGATACACGGACTGCACTTTCTCCCCGGTACGGACATTGTACAAATGGCTTTGGATGCCGGATATTACTCCTGTGAAGAAATGAATGCAAAAATGTATGGGAGTCTTAAGAAACAGTTCGAAAGCTGGTACTGGGATGTATCCGCTTCTGAAAATATTGATGAACTTACCTGCTGGACAAGTATGATATTCCTGTCTCAATTCCTCTCCTTGCGGCCAATGCTCAAAACATTGGAAAACAATCTGCAGAAAAATAAGGGACTGAATACTATTTACCGCTTACAGCTAATCATGAATAAAATGCTCAAGCTCCGTAATCTCGCTCAAAAGGCCATACTGGTGGTAAAACCGTAATACTATTGGGCAGTATCATTCGCCTGCCGTATGCTATAATTTTGTTTATTTCAAGGCAACGTACGGCTCAAGGACTTTCCACTCCTCTCCTAACTTCTACCCCCCTTGCACCAATCCAATGAACCTGGTTCAGGTGGGGGTGGTTCGGAGAACCACCCCCGGTTATAATTTCTTCTTGCACCAATCCAATGAACCTGTTCAGGTGGGGGTGGTCCGGAGGACCACCCCCGGTTATAATCTCCCCTTGCACCAATCCAATGAACCTGGTTCAGGTGGGGGTGGTCCGGAGGACCATCCCCGGTTATAATCTCCCCTTGCACCAATCCAATGAACCTGGTTCAGGTGGGGGTGGTCCGGAGGACCATCCCCGGTTATAATCTCCCCTTGCACCAATCCAATCAGCATGGTAAAATAAACGAAAAATTTGTACACAACATTGTGCGCAAGGAGTTGCCTATGGAATTTTTTCGTATCCAACACAAGATTATAAGCTGGGAAAAAATTGACAAAACCTTAAAAAAGGCTTTGAGCATGAGAGCCCGGGGGTTTTCCCAGCAGGAAACTGCTGACCGCCTGAATATAGACCGCACCTTTATCTCCCGCCTGGAAACCCTGGGCGAGCTGCGCAAAGGCCAGTCCATAGCCTGCGTTGGGTTTCCCATTTTTAATAAGGACGAGGTTAAGGAAATACTGGAAAATGAAGGCGTTGATTTTATCCTCTTAATGAGCGAAGAGGAGCGCCTGGACTTCATCCACCACCGCAGCGGTAAGGAATTGCTTAATGAAATAATGGACCTTACTGCTCGGGTACGATCCTATGAGGTAGTCATCTGTATAGGCTCAGATGAACGAATAAAATTGATGGAAGGGGTATTGGACGGGCAGGTAATATCCATAGAAATAGGCACCTCTCCGATTACCGAGGACAAATGGGTAGACCCCGCAGAACTAAAAAAAATCCTGCGCACCATCAAATCCGCCCGGTAGAAAGTGAGGCGTGAGGAGTGAGGCGTGAGGAGTAAGGCATAAAGGCGAACATGGGGACTGTCCCTGCTGTTTCGCCCGGAACCAAGGAAACAGAGGGACTGTCCCCGTGTTCGCCCGGGATTAACCATAAAAACACACAAGAACCGTCCCCTTGTGTGGTCCAATGTGTAGGGGCGAACCCGTGTGTTCGCCCGCGGTTGCCAGTTTTGTAACGCGAAAGGGGAATCAGCCCCAGCCGGGCAGACACATGGGTCTGCCCCTACAATTCTCATCCTTACTTTAGACAGCAATAGCAACAATTACTACATTTTAGTTTATTTAAACCATAAATAACGAGTACCTGATAAAAAAGGGAGGTTAAATATTGAAGCGTGTTGTAAGCGTTAGCCTGGGTTCATCCAAACGTAACCATGCCTTTGAAACCGATTTTATGGGTGAGCATTTCCGGATTGAGCGCATTGGGACTAATGGAGATTGGGATAAGGCCATAAACCTGATTCGGGAACTGGACGGCAAAGTGGATGCCTTCGGTATGGGAGGCATTGACCTTTATGTCCAATTGGCCGGTAAGCCCTATATAATCAAAGACGCCAAAAGATTAATCGTTGAAGCCCGCAAAACCCCCATGGTAGACGGAAGTGGCCTTAAAAATACCCTGGAGCGCAAGTGCATCATGGACATTCAAAAAGAAGGAATCCTGGACCTGCGGGAAAAAAATGTACTCATGGTATGTGCGGTGGATCGTTTTGGCATGGCCGAAGCCTTCGAAGAAGTAGGGGCCAGGCTGACCCTGGGCGATTTTATCTACACGGTAGGAATTCCTATGCCCTTACATTCACTTAATACCCTGAAAATAGCCGGGCGCATAGCCGCTCCTTTTATAGTCCGTATGCCCTTTGATAAACTTTATCCTACCGGAGCTCAACAGGATGTCATAATTCCCAAGCATTCAAAATATTATTATGCAGCGGATATTTTAGCCGGAGACTTTAATTATATCCGCCGCTATCTGCCGGATAAACTGCAGGGGCAGATAATTATTACTAATACCACCACCAGTGATGACATGAAAATGCTGAAAGAGCGGGGGATTAGCAAAGTGATTACTACCACTCCAGATATGGGAGGCAGATCATTTGGCACCAATGTTATTGAAGCCCTGATGGTATCCATCATGCAGAGACCGCTGGATCAGATATCTCCGCAGGATTACTACAACATGTTGAAAGAGCTGGACATGAAGCCAGGGGTGGTAGACCTGGAGAAAATGGATGCTTGATCTGGATTTTGCCTTCTTTAAATTAAGCAGCGATGAAAAACGGGGTCTATTTTACCGGAAACATTTTCTAAACCGGCTGGCCCCGGTTTTTTTTCCCCCCCGGGTGGAAAAACTAATTCAGTTAAACGAGCTTAATTTCACCGGGTGCCAGATAAGCATGCCTCTGGGGCCGGGCAACCTGGGCCTCATCGAGCCGGAAAAACAGCAGAGCATGCTGAAACGCTGCACCGGGATAGTACAGGATTACCAATTGCCCAGCATGGCCGTGGACCGCCGCCTGAAAAGGCAATTGCTTAAATTATCCATAGGTTTTCCGCTGGTCTTTGGGGATAATTTTATAAAGGCTCTGGCCGCTGCCATAACTGTCCGGATGCTTTCCCGGCGAAAAATAAAGCGTATAATCATAGTGGGAGAAGTGGATCATTATGCCGAGTTCATTAGCGGTATTAGCCTCTGCGGGGTTCCCCTTTCCATTCAAACCATGTTCCCAGCCCAGTATGAGGTAATGACCTACCGTTTGCTCTATGAACAAGGATATGCCGTAAGTACCAGTGCCTTAAACCCGCACAGCTGGGATGCGGGTGATCTAGTTTTTATCTTTGACCCGCACAGGGAAGGATTGGCGGTTGCTTTTCCCCAGGCCTGTTGTATTCAGCTGACCAATAACGTCTGCGGCCTGGCCCCGGAACTGGAGGCAAAATTAAGCCGGAACGCTATGGAGAGCAGGCTCTATAATCTGGCCCCGATAATGGAAACTTGTATGTTGGGGGAAGCAGGAATTTTGTCGCCGGGTGGAGAACAAATAAGGGCAAATGAAGCCTATAAGGATGAAGGAAACATTTTCCTTACCCTGCAGCAGGTGGGAGAAGAACTGGGTTTATGGGATCTCTTTCTTGACAAGGCCATATGAGCTACTTATAATACCATAAAGATAGCTGCAGAGGCTAGATTTTTTTGTTATATGGAGTATCAAAGCCGGGGGCTTAATTTTTAGAGTTAGGGAGCGATAAGATGACCGAAGAAAAAGAGATTATTTTAACCAAGGAAGGCCTGCACAAGCTGGAATCCGAGCTGGAGCACCTGAAATCGGTACGGCGGGAAGAAGTGGCGGAACGAATAAAACAGGCGATTGCCTTTGGGGATATAAGCGAAAACTCGGAGTACGAGGATGCCAAGAACGAACAGGCCTTTATAGAAGGTAGAATCCTAACCCTGGAAAAAACCCTGAAAAACTCACGCCTTATGGAGGAAAATGATATTCGCACCGATGTGGTCTCCCTGGGTTCAAAAGTTACCCTGAAGGAGGTCAAGTCCGGCCGGGAGGTTACAGTCCTGCTGGTTTCCTCGGTGGAGTCGAAGTTAAAGGACGGCAAAATCTCCGATGAATCCCCGGTAGGCCG
>JAQUGU010000259.1 GCA_028683995.1 Syntrophomonadaceae bacterium
GAGAGGCGTTTCCTGATGCTACCATTTTCTCGCCATTAACTTCATCTATAACCTCCGAGGGCTGAGTATGCTCAGGAATTATATCATTGGTACTTACCAGTGCCTCGGATACCGGTTCGTCCCCGGATAAAATCCCTGTAATAATTTGATTAATGTCCTGCTCCAGATTGGATGGGGAAGGAGAGGACGAAAGTGAATCGTCATTATCTACACTAAACGCCACTTCTTTTAAAGTCTTTTCTATTACTGAAGCTGATACCGATTTATTATCCTGACTGGAAAAATACTGCGGCAACCGCTCCGTAATCTCGATGCCCTTGGTTGGGTTTTCCCACACGGAAAGCCTGACCAAATCAACATCAAGGTTTTCCAGGGCGTCATATAATGCATTAAAAAAATACACAGTGATGTTTTCGGTGAGGGGTTCGATGATATCAAAAGGGGAAATGTCATTGAGCACATTTCTTTGATAAGGTGCTAGCAGTTTATTCAGGAGCTTATCCAAATCCTCAAATTTAATAAAGGAATTATATTTAACCGGAACTCTAGCTTCAGCCTGTAACTGCCAGGAATGCCCATGGGGCTTACCCTTTTTATCAGCAAACACCATATAATGGCGGGCATTGAGAAAGGCTACTATTTTCATAGTGATATAGCTGGTTTGCTCTTCCGTCTTGCTGTTTTCTATATTTAAGTCATTATTTCTTTCTTTGCTTGAAAAATCATCACTCATATTTTTCCTTAATTAACAAAGAAACTACCTTGCTGATGTAATCCAGGTAACTTCTTGTTTCTCCATACAAAACATGATTCTCGCTACACGGCGTGGCAGGAAATCATTTCCTGCGCTATATCAGTCTTTTCTAGCCAGTGGGGAAATTAATTTCCCCGCTACAAATAATAGAATCAGGGGGTTTTGCAGCGGAACCACTATGCCATAATATTATCTCTTTGTGTCGTTATTAACAACATCTTATTGTTTCTGAAATTTTATGCTATTTTATGAGAATTTTTGTATTCCAAGCATTACAATTTGAACCGCTGGATTAACCTGTCAACCGACTGCATGTTATCTTCCAGTTCATCTGATACTCGCTTCAATTTAGGGGTTAATTCGGCAATCTTGGTCGCATTATCGGCAATAGACTGGGAACCATAGGAGGCTTCTACCACAATAGCTGAAGTAGCCTCAATAGAGGAGTTTATTTCAGTCATGGCCTTTACCACCATGTTAATGTTTTCCTGAAATTTCAGGGTAAGGTTATGAAATGTACGGGAATCGTTAAAGTATTGCTCCCCTATTTTGCCCATTATTCCATAATCACGAATAACAATCTTATTAATGAAATCCAGCAGGCCATTGGAGTTGTTTATCAGATTATTAATAGATGTCTGTAACTGGGATGTTAATAGTTTAATATCATTTACCGTTTGAGCCGAGTCTTCGGCCAATTTCCGTACTTCATTGGCTACCACGGCAAAACCCTTGCCGTGTTCTCCCGCCCGGGCCGCCTCTATGGCAGCATTCAAGGCTAACAGATTGGTTTGCCCAGCAATTCCGGATATTTTTTGGGCCAGGTGACCAATCTGCTCAGCTACCCTGGCCTCTTCTATGGATTTAACAATATCAGCCCGGATTTTCTCATATAAACCGGTAGTTTTTTCAATGGATATTTGCGCTTTTTGCTGTACATCCAGAGCTCTTTCTTCTATTTCTAATCCCTGTAGTTTTCCTTCTTCCGATTGCCGGGCCAGTTCTTGTACCATTGAGTCAATTTCCTGTCCGGAGGCATTTATCTGTTCAATAGCAGCAGAAATTTCCTCGGTTCCGGCGGCAATTTCCCGGGTTGCAACCGAGGCCTGGGTGGCATTTAGATCTATTTCCTTACTACTTGTTGCCAGTTGTTGACCCAGTCTCTGCACCTGGAGAAATCGTTCTTTAATATCAGCCAGAATATGACTGGTAGTTTTTACAGTAAAGTCTAGACTTTGGGCTATTTGACCAATCTCATCTTTTCCCTGGCTATTAAATTGAACTCCCAAATTGCCCTGGGATACTTCCTTTAATGAAAACAGCAAACTATTAATATCACGAGAGAAGGTACGGGATAGACCGTACATAAAAAGAAAACCAAGTAGCAGCATCAGGCAGGATATTAACGCTGATTGGCGGCGAATATCCAGGGTTATGTTTTGCAAACGAGTTTTTTCCACGCCCACAAACCACATACCGATAATTTGCCCATTAGCGTTGCGGATGGGAGTATAAAGGGTTTCATAGTTAACACCTACCACCTCGGCTTCACCACTATATGTACTCCCCTGTCTCAAAACGCTTTCTTCTACCTCAGGGGCACACTGGGTATTGACCGCCCGTTTGCCCTCTTTTAGCACGTTGGTAGCTACTCTGGTATTACCCAGAAATATAGTTGCCACAGAACCTGTTTTCTCCCTGATCTCGTCAACTACAGCAGTGTCTCCGTTAATCAGGAGACCACCTTTATACAACTTGCCATCTTTGTCCTCCCAGTCTCCGGGATAGCATCGATCAAGAAAAGAATAGCCCAAATGGGAATCCCCTTTGAGTTTTTCCATGAAATCCTCCCGAGCCAGGTTGTTTATCGTATTTATTGTAAAAAAGAATGATGTAATACCGAATGCCAGCAGTATTATAGTAGTAAT
>JAQUGU010000260.1 GCA_028683995.1 Syntrophomonadaceae bacterium
GCTCCTTTTCAGGAAGAGGGTCAAGACATTTTCATAAATGGTTACGCGCGCCCTTTAGTATATGTGTCCTGCATTCATGGCTAGTTAATAGGAATTACCGGACGATAATTCTTAATTTTTAATTCTCAATTCTTAATTCAATTTCTAGTCTTTCCACAAATTATTGGCGGCGTAGCGCAGGATTACGTTGCAGCAGTGGTCACAGTAGCCGTTGCGTTTCATTTCTTCCACCATGTCATTGTATTTCTGGTTTTGTTCCTCATCCCGTACCCGGGCTTGAGTTACTACCCGGGATAATTCTTTTACCGAGGCTATCAGTTTCTTCTCAATCGCTTCCCGCAGGGGTTCATAGCTATCAAATTGAATTTTGCGCTTATTACGTAGCAGGGAAAACATGTAGGCGGTGACATCGTGCCTGAAGCCTTTGGCAGCGCTTCCAGACAGGCCAATGCCAGCTTCAATCGACTCCATAAAGGCCTCGTCCGGTTCCAGTTCCTCACCGGTATTGGTATCTTTTAGTTTCACTTTGTTGACAAAAGCCTCGGCATGGTCAATGTAATTGTTAAACAAGGTCTCAGCCTGCTCCCGGTAGCCATGAATAAATGCCCGGGTAACCTCTTTTTCTAAAATACGATGGTATTCTTTCTTAATGGTATCCTGTAGATAGGTGAGCCACTGCTTCTTCTCATCATCACTGGCATCAGTGGATTTAACTGACTTTATAAGTGATTCCAGAACCGTGATGGGGTTGATGCAATCGTGTTCAGACTCAGACAGGGTATTGTCTATGGCTTTCATAATAAAACGAGTTGATATGCCGGTGAACCCTTCCCGGGAAGCTTCATCCCTCAGTTCCTGGATATCAACTCTTTTGGTGGAGTCCTTCTGTACTATTTCCTCCCCGTTATAAATATGCATTTTGCTTACTATATCAACCTTGGTAGATGGGGTAAGCCGGCTGATAATAGCAAACATTGAGGCTATCTCCAGGGTGTGTGGGGCTATGTGGGCTTTAAAATTACTCTTCTTAAGTATCTTTTGATATATTTTTACTTCCTGGTCCAGTTCCAGGCAGTATGGTACTTCAATCTTAACAATGCGGTCTAAAATGGCTTCATTGGTGTGGTCAGATTTGAATTTATTCCACTCGGCTTCATTGGAATGAGCCAGGATTATGCCATCAAAATAAATCATGGGGCCCTTACCCGGTGAAGGAATGGATTTTTCCTGGGTAGCGGTCAAAATGGTATGCAGATATTCAACATCATTTTTAAATATTTCTATAAACTCTACGATTCCACGGTTACCTGCATTAAAAGCACCGTTTAACGATAGCACCCGGGGATCATCTTCGGGATAAAGGTCCATTTTGGATATATCCACCGAACCTACCAATACCGAAGCATCCTGGTTGTTGGGGTCAACCGGGGGTACTACAGCGATACCTTTACGGCCCCGAATGGAAAAATCAGTTAGCACTACGGGAAACTCTTCATATTTACCCTGATAATCGTTAATCAAACGGTAGCGGCAAATGGGGCAGAGCTCCCCTTCAATTCTTACCCCCAGTAATTCTTCGAAACTCGGCCGGAGATGCTTTGGTATCAGGTGCAGGGGTTCTTCCCGCATGGGACAGCCTTCCAGAGCGTATATGGGAGGGCTGACTTCCAATGCTCTTTTCAGGCTCTCCATTAATGAGGATTTTCCTGAACCTACTGGTCCAACCAGGTAAAGAACCTGCCGGGATTCCTCCCCCCGCATGGCTGCAGAATGGAAATATCTCACGATCTCCATTATGATATGATCAATCCCATAAAACTCATCTTTAAAGAATTCGTATTTTCTAATGGTGTCGTTACCATATATCCTTCTCAGGCGAGGGTAGTCCTCGGTCTTAATTATTTCCACACCTGATTGCATGATGATATTTTGCATACTTTCATGCGATAGTACCGTGATATCAGGATTCTCCTGCACTATATGCAGATATTCCAGGAAGGTAGCAGCAAATGCCTTTTCCCTCCTGCTCTCCCTGTCGTTTCGAATCAGTGCGTCAAAGTCATAGGCCATGGGAAACCTCCTTCCAGAAGCCACAGAAAAGTAAACCATATCTATATATATGCTAAATGCTTTATTTCTTGATGCTATGTTAATTAACAATAAATGGGTATAAAAAAGAGAGCCTTAAGGCTCCCTTCGGAATTAAGTTTAAATTCACGCGGATTACGCGGATTCTTTTTTATAGTTTTTGTAGGGGCAGACCCGTGTGTCTGCCCGGCCGACCACTGCAATCCCGCGGGCGGACACATGGGTCCGCCCCTACAGATTACGTACTCCTGTACATATATCACGGGGACGGTCCTTTTGATATATTTTCATGCTTGTTTTGCTGTGTGCCCTTTAGGGTATGGTCTGACCATGGCTGTAATATGAAAATAGACACTGAAACCTATGAATTACACTGATTTATTATAAATATTAGTATAGAGCCGACACCTCAAACCCTATTTTAATGCCTTTTTGCGGCCCTCGGCCATGGGAGTTAGTAAGAAAGTAACTTTCCTTGTCATCCTGAACGAAGTGTTTTTTATCCCAGTTTCTTGTTCATTTCCGCCACTACATCATGCAGATCAGCGGTGATAATATAATCGGCCATCTGGTTTATGCTGGCGTTTT
>JAQUGU010000261.1 GCA_028683995.1 Syntrophomonadaceae bacterium
CTGGTACGGAATTAGAATAGTAGCAACAACTGGTAAGGAATCGTCCCACTGTACTTTTTCCCGTACTACCTGAACCTGAGAACAAAAACCCTGTTCCTGATAATCGGGGTCAACTTCCCAAAACTCTATCAAGCTCTTAAAGGAAATATCCGAATCAAATGCTTCTAGTTTTTGATTGACTGTAGAATATGATGTTATTTCTATATCAACGTGCCGATACTTTTCACTATGTAATCGGGTAACCACTGTTAGTTCCAAATTGCCGGAAATATCCGTTTCAGGGTATTTCCTGTTTACTATATCATAAACAATGGGGCGGGCTTGCATTTTCACCAATCGCTGGATAGTAGTATTGGTTGCTACCAGGCTATTGTCACACACAATCCATTGCCGCTCCATTTCTTCGCAGGCTGCAGCCGTTGTTCCGGAACCGGAGTAAAAATCCGCAACTAAACTATCGGGATAAGAAGCAACAGCAATTATTCTTTTAAGCAAAGCCAGGGGTTTTTGGGTGGGAAACTTCAAGTTCTCGTAAGCGGTAGGACTGAGAATCTTATTAATGTCAATCCACCAGTCCTGCATCAAAGCCCCTTCAGAGTGTAAATTATATTTATCCCCTTTTACCCGGGTTAGCCCTCTTGCAATTGTTTTGGGACTATAAGGACGATATTGAGGGTTAAAAATATAATCCTCACCGCGACTATACCAGAATATAAGGTCATGTTTACGATGGAAATGTTTTTTGGTACCACTGCCACCGCCATAACACCATACGATTTCGTTTATAAAATTTTGAGAGCCAAAAATTTCGTCCAACATTACCCTGACATAATGGCTGACATGCCAGTCCAGGTGGACAAAAATACTACCCCGAGAGCTTAAAAGTGCTTTCATTAATTGCAAACACTGGTATAATTCATCCAGATAGTTATCCAGATTTTCTTCCCCTTCATCTTTAAACACCAGGCGCTCAAAGATCTGATAGTTATCCTTATCCCCCAGCTTGATCCGGGAAGAATATTTGCTTTCACTCAGATAAGGGGGGTCGATATAGATAAGGTCGATTTTCCCTTCATAGCCTTCATCTTGAAGTAGTTTGAGCACCTCCTGATTATTACCCTGAATTAACCTGCCTGAAATCTCGGTTGAACCTGCTGCCGGCTCTACTACCTGAGCAAATAATTCCTGTGTATCTAAAAGGTTGGCAAAAATGTATTCCCGCTCCCGCTTTAATACCGGGCTTTTAAGAGCCGTATCCTTATCCTTTCCCTGCCAAACTAACCTGACCCCATGATTATTTTCCATAACCTCTCCTCCGGGCAATCGTAAATAAGTTCCTTTACAAATCTTAACACAAAAATAGCCCTGTAAAGACAGGGCGCATTAAGTTACAGTTGCAAAAACTCCTAATTTGAGTGCAAATTGAATATTGGTTTCAATTCCTCACAGGGTTAAGGTAAATTGTTTCACGTGAAACAATTAATAACACATGGGAGATAGTATCCATTTACCTTCCCCTTATGTCTTAGTGAACAAATGAGTTCATTCTAATCAGGTTATCTGAAGTAAAGGCTTGCTCCAGGGAATAGTACCTACTGGTTACCGGTATCAAAAGAGTCAGTATTACAGCAATTAGCATAATAATTAGAAGCCTGCGTCCCATAACCAAACCCCCCCTTAATTCCTATTCACATATACTTCTTCAACTGTTTAAGTGCAGCTTTTTCCAGTCTTGAAACTTGAGCCTGGGAGATTCCTATTTCTTCAGCTACTTCCATTTGCGTTCTGCCTGCAAAAAAGCGCAGGCTCACAATATGCTTTTCTCTATCATTCAGTTTTTTCATCGCTTCCTTTATGGATATTTCCTCTAACCACTGCTGGTCGGTATTCTTATCATCGCTAATCTGATCCATAACCAGGATAGGATCCCCCCCATCATTGTAAATGGGTTCAAACAGTGATACTGGTTCTTGTATGGCATCCAGAGCAAACACCACTTCCTCGCGGGGAACCTCAAGGTACTGGGCTATTTGCATTACGGTTGGTTCGGCTGAATTATCAGATATCAGTTTTTCTCTAACCTGCAGGGCTTTATAGGCTATGTCCCGTAAAGACCTGGAAACTCGGACGGCATTATTATCCCGTAAATACCTTCTTATTTCACCAATTATCATGGGAACTGCATAGGTGGAAAAACGGACATTCTGACTTAAATCAAAATTATCTATCGACTTAATGAGCCCGATACAACCAACCTGGAAAAGGTCATCAACATATTCGCCCCGGTTGTTAAACCTCTTGATAACACTAAGTACTAACCTGAGGTTGCCCTGAATCAACTTCTCCCGGGCCTGGGTTTCGCCAGCCTGCATTGCCTGGAAGAGGTTACGCATTTCTTCATTTTTTAACACTGGTAGTTTGGAGGTATTTACACCGCAAATTTCTACTTTGTTTATCATAGCTTCACCCCTTCCCCTCTTCTTAAATCTTTTTTAAATTATTTACTAATACCGGTAAAATTATTCGGGAAAAGGGTTAATTTAGACGCGGAACCCGCGGAGAATTTAGGAATACGCGGAAAGTAATCATTGATTTAAAAATCCGCGTAAGTCATTATAAATCCGCCCCCTTAATAGTGAGCGATAGCGAACATCAGTGTGCCTTATGGG
>JAQUGU010000262.1 GCA_028683995.1 Syntrophomonadaceae bacterium
TTTACCACCGAATTGAAATCCGCCTTGGTTAAATCAGCTCTGGCATTAAATATATACTTCATCAGGGTCTCAAAGTACTCTATTCCTGTCTGTTTATCCTCTAGTTCCCGCAGGTATTCCGCCGCTCTGAATAAAACCTCAAATATTCCCTTAATATCTTTTCCCTGTATGTCCCTCAACATAGCTATTGCTATTCTATTTATAACCCCGCCTTTTATCTCTTCATCAGTATACCGCGAAAGGTCATAAAGTAAGTATTCATAGTTGGGGGTAACTTTTTTAATGGCTTCCGGGAGGCCTTCGTATCCGGTTATCATTTCTCCCAGGGTGGTTCCTGTTTTCCAGCGGTCTTTGCCATGGTATACTAATAGCGGTATTATCACCGGCAGTTCATCAGCTTTTTCTTTTTTGCTTTTAGCTTCCCAGATTTCCACCATTGGTTGCTCGGATAAAAATTCTGGAAGTAGAAAAAAATAAGCAGTAATAGTACAATACAATGTACATCAGAATAGAAGGGTGAAAGGGGGAAACTACTATGAAATTTAAGGTTATTCTCTTTAAAGATGAGGATAATTATATAGTTGCCAGTTGTCCAGCCCTACCGGGTTGTGCCAGCCAGGGTAAAACACGGGAAGAAGCATTAGCAAATATAAAGGAAGCCATTTACGGTTGCGTTGAAGCTAGAAAGGATATGGGATTGCCTTTAGGGGATGAAGAAGCAGATGAAGTTGTAGAGGTGGAGGTAGCTATTTAATGCCACCATTACCGATTATTTCTGGAAAACAAATAGTAAAAGTATTTGAAAAAGATGGGTGGATATTTGATAGACAGCATGGTAGTCATATGATATTAACTAAACCCGGAATGCAGTCTACGTTGTCCGTCCCTAATCATAAAGAAATTGGCCGCGGTCTTTTAAAGACTTTAATAAAAGACTCCGGCCTTAGCATTCAAGAATTCATAAATCTTTTATATTAATAAATACATTTCCCATCTTCACAGGCGCTGATAACAGAATCGATAGGAATTACTAACTCCTGCCCCTGTTATTCAACCGTAATATGGTCCCCGGAGGAATGGCCTTTAATCAAGCAATCCTCCAGGATTTTAATATTATTTCGAAAAACTTTGTAGGACAAGATACTTGTCCCTTTGTCCATTTCCGTATCATGCTAATTTTAGGGCACGGAAATGTGTTCTACCCTACTAGATGGTGTAGGTAACGGAAGATTATCTTCTATAAGCCCTTGTAAATGAAGGGTTAAAGCCTTTTTAAATTCATCCAATGCCTGTTCTGCCGTTTTGCCAGTAGCCATACATCCCAAAACGTCAGGACTATATGCTGCCCAAAAGATGCCCTGCAAAGCTTGGCGATCATTGGAACTTTTGGCGTTTGTGAGGCATGCCTCAGTACAGCACTAGAGTTGATAATCTACTAACTCCCACTCTGCACTATATCCGATACTTAAATGGCAGTTTATATTTCCTTTTTTGTCTTTAAAACATTTAACAATATTCTTGTGTTCCGCCAGCTCTTCTTTTACCCTGGCAATAGCCGCTTTATACTTTGAATTATTCTCAGCATCCCTGCCCCAGCCAATTATAATCAATTGTGAGTTCTGCAAGGCTTTCCTGATGTAATCGATATTGTATCTTTCACGTTGATCTTCTCTATTAATTAAGCCACGTTGGTCTTTAGATCTATAAGCAAATAAATTGACTATCTCGACTTTACCGAAACCCCCGTTAACTAAATGATTGGTTAAATTCATAACTGTTTTATCCATAATTAACTCCGTAGCATCGCTGGGATTAATTCCTATGAAAGTTGCCTTGGGCTTATTCTCATCCCAAATCTTAGTCAAAGAGTACCTGTATTTTTCATCATCCGAATAAACGACCATGTTTTTAATAACATGTTCCCTGGTTTTCAAACTAACCACTCCCCGTAAATTGCCCGATACACCCCGCATTGAAAACCGACGCTTACGAAAATTAACGTGGCACCAGTATAAGAAACGTTATACAATAGTTGCGGTTCATAAGAGAGAAACGATTCCCCCGGGCACTCTCACAAAATATTACGGACTACCCAAATTACAGTAGAAGACCTCTAATTCTTCCTTAATTCAGCGTGAAGGCATAATAATCCTGTTGATTAATCATAACTCCAACCCCTGGTCCAGGACTTTTTCCGCCTGATATTTATCTTTTAACAATTCCGCTATTTCGCTGGCTTTCTGTCGAGTATGCTCATGTGTTCGTTTTTGCCTTTATTTTAGCCCTAATCCTCATCCGCACCTAAATAAATTCCTTCTTCAGTTTGCATAGTTCCTCTTGGTATGGATTTATTCATAGCTTTCTCAATCCTTTGCAGAATTTTCTCTTTTCGATCACTGAAGAAGTTAGCAAAGTCATCAGCGTACATAAATTCTGGTGAGAGTACATGGGATTTTAAGATATTTTGAAACTCCTCATCAGTTACTCCGGCATGTTTTTTTAGTCTGACCAAATATTTACTTGGAGCCTCACCGCTTACTATACGGTTGGTACGACCTGACAAAGGGGTCTTATTAATTATGCAATTATAATCATCCTTACTTATTCCATTCTTTACACACCAAGCCACAGGAAAAATATGATGGA
>JAQUGU010000263.1 GCA_028683995.1 Syntrophomonadaceae bacterium
ACGAGTATCTTAAGCTGAGAGATAAGTTGGAGGCCATAGATGACAATTATCCGGATATTAAGGTTTTGCTGGGAGCAGAAGCTAATATTCGGGATCTGCAGGGGACTCTGGACCTTCCGGCAGAGGTTATTGCCGAGCTGGATATTCTTATTGCTGGCCTGCACCCTTATACCCTGCCTACTTCAATAAAAGAAGGCTGGGCCCTCTTTGTGCAAAATTCGCTACGCCACCTGGGTCGGGGACAGCAGGAGAAGGCGATTAATAATAATACCAAGGCTACGGTAGAGGTTATTTATAACAATCCCCAATTAGATATTTTGTCTCACCCGGGTCTGTTTTTCACCGTGGATATAGCTGAAGTGGCCCATGCCTGTGTGGCTAACGACGTCCTTTTTGAAATAAATTGTGCACACGAACACCCCGGCATTTCTGCTATAATTGAAGCAGATAGGGTGGGAGTTGATTTCATAATTAATAGTGACGCACATTTCCAGGAAACGGTAGGTAACCTGGATTATGGGGTAAAACTGGTGGAAAAGCTGGGAATTGCTGAGCAGGTAGCAAACCGGCGTCAAGGGGGAGGCCATAAGCAGTGGAGAAAAAAGAAGAAAAACTGCACATACTCATAATTACCGGGCTTTCAGGGGCCGGTAAGACCCAGGTAATTAACTGTCTGGAGGATATGGGCTATTATTGTGTTGATAATTTGCCCCCGGTTTTATTATTAAAATTTGTGGAATTAAGCATGCAGTCTGAAGGCCGAGTTGATAAGGTAGCCCTGGTTATAGACGTCAGGGGAGGGGAATTCTTCAGTGACCTGACCCAGTCGCTGCATGAACTGGAGGAGGACCATATAGCCTATGAAATTCTGTTTCTGGAAGCCTCCGATGATGTTCTAATCCGGCGGTTTAAAGAATCCCGGCGTCGCCACCCCCTGTCCGACCGGCGCCAGCTAATGGAAGCTATACAACTGGAGAGAAAAATGCTGGAGGAACTACGGGGCAAGGCTAATCTAGTAATTGACACCAGCGGGCTTTCCCCGCGGCTACTGAAGGATAAATTACAGAGCTTGTATAGTGAAAGCAGTACGGGCAAGTTTACCATAAACATTGCTTCTTTTGGCTACAAATGGGGTATTCCCCTGGATTCAGATATTGTTATGGATGTAAGATTTATTACCAATCCTTTTTATGATCCCCATATGCGTATGTTAACCGGACAGGATCGGGCAGTAATTGAATTTGTACTTGATTCACCGGTTACTAAATCATTTACCCGCCGATTTTTAAATCTCTTAAAGTATTTAATCCCCTATTATGTACAGGAAGGCAAAACTAATTTAGCAGTATCGATAGGCTGTACCGGAGGGCAGCACCGTTCTGTGGTACTGGCTGATTATGTGGCCGGGCAGTTGAGGAAGATGGGATATAATGTTTTAACCCGGCATAGAGATGTTGCAAAATATAAAGTGGAGGAATAAATGGATACTGGTATAAACGAACCGGCAATCGTAGTGATAGGCGGTGGAACTGGCCTGTCCGTATTACTAAAAGGTTTGAAACGATATACGTCCCGGCTTACGGCGATGGTGACGGTTACTGATGATGGGGGCAGTTCTGGAAGGCTAAGGACTGAGCTGGGGGTGTTACCGCCGGGAGATATCCGCAACTGCCTGGTAGCTCTGGCAGAAACCGAGACCCTTATGGACCAGGTCTTTCAACACCGTTTTCTCCAGGGGGGTAGTCTTCAGGGTCATAATCTGGGGAATTTGCTTTTGGTAGCGTTGACTGAAATTACGGGAGATTTTATCTCAGCCATTAGAGAAGTGAGCAAGGTGCTGGCAGTTAGAGGGAAAGTGATTCCGGCTACTCTGGAACCTGTAGTCTTAGGAGGGATAATGGTAGATGGTACCCAGGTAATGGGTGAAACTGCTATTCGCGATTATCAGGCCAAAATCAAGGAGATTTTCCTGGTGCCGGAGTGCGGGCCCTTACCGGAAACCTTGCAGGCCATCAATGAAGCTGATGCTATTGTTATTGGTCCGGGGAGCCTGTATACCAGTATTATTCCCAATCTCCTGGTTAAAGGAATTAGCGCAGCCATAGCCGGTTCCCGGGCAAGTAAATTCTATGTAAGCAATATTATGACCGAGCAGGGTGAAACCGATGAGTTCACCGCTGCCGACCACCTGCGGGTAATCCAGGAGCACATCGGAAAACAGATAATTGATTATGCTGTTATTAATTCCGGCCAGATTGATGAAGAGCGATTAAAGCGTTATATAGAAGAAAGAGCGGTACCAGTAAGGTCATCCTCTGACGAAATCGTCAAAATGGGAATAAATATTATTGAGCGGGATTTAGTTTCGGATACCGAGGTGGCCTGGCACGATGCTGATAAATTGGCCCGAGTTATATTGGAGACAATAAACATGAATTTCTAATTTTTAATTTTGGTGTCACTGCAAAAGTCATAAATATGCATTAGACAGAATAATTAGACGCAGAAGGACGCAGATTCATTATGATTTACGCCAGATTTGTAAAACGGTAAAATAAAAACCGCGGATTCCCAATATTTTTCGTGCCATTAATGGTGAGCGAGAGCGAACATCAGTGTGCCCTATGGGTACGGGATCCGCGTCT
>JAQUGU010000039.1 GCA_028683995.1 Syntrophomonadaceae bacterium
CTAATTCCATAGATTACCGGCACGACGATAACCTGGTTCGGGGACTGGATTATTATACCAATACCGCTTTTGAGATTCATATCCCCGGTATTGGTGCTCAAAGTGCTGTAGGCGGAGGGGGAAGGTACAACGGGTTGGTGGAAGAATGTGGTGGTCCGGACTTACCAGGGATAGGATTTGCCATGGGTATAGAACGTTTGCTACTGGCCGTAAATACCCTGGCGTCAAAAACGGACTCCGGAAAAAATGATGTTTTTGTTACAATTATGTCTGACCAATATGAACTCCAGGCTCTGGAATTATTAACCCGCCTGCGTCAGGAAAATATTAGAGCTGAGAAAGATTATATGGGGCGTAGTGGACGAGCGCAGATGAAGTATGCGGATAAATTGGGGGCCAGAATGGTAATAATCATTGGTGACGATGAAATCCAGCAAGGTTATTTTACTCTGAGAGACATGCAGAGCAAAGAGCAGGTTCAAATCGATAAGGAAGAGATTATTGAATCTGTCAAAGATAGACTGGCTAAACTTGGAGGAGGAAACGGGTAGATGAAGAGAACTCACAGGGCTACAGAACTTGATATAGAAAACGTGGGAGAAGTAATAACCCTCAATGGTTGGATTAATAGCAGGAGGGATCATGGAGGTCTCATATTTATTGATTTACGGGATCGTTCCGGCTTAATCCAGGTGGTCTTCAGTCCTGAGGTAAACCAGGAAGCCTTTCACCGAGCTGAACAGGTACGTAGCGAATATGTGGTAGCAGTGGAGGGCAAGGTTTGCCGGAGACCCCAGGAAACCGAAAATCCCAACCTGAAAACCGGGAAAATAGAAATTTACGTTGAAAAGATGGAAGTTTTTAGTGCTGCCCGTACTCCACCTTTCTATATCGAAGACGGTATTGATGTGGATGAAACCCTGAGACTAAAGTACCGTTACCTGGATTTGCGTCGTCCCGAGATGAGAGATAATCTTATGTTGCGCCACCGGGTTATAAAAATAATGCGTGATTTTCTCGATAAAAACGGTTTTCTGGAAATAGAAACCCCCATACTTACTAAAAGTACACCCGAGGGGGCAAGGGATTACCTGGTTCCCAGTCGGGTACACCCGGGGGACTTCTTTGCCCTGCCCCAGTCACCCCAGATATTTAAGCAACTCCTTATGGTGGCAGGTATGGAGAGATACTTCCAAATTGCCCGTTGTTTCAGGGATGAAGACCTGAGGGCTGACCGACAGCCGGAATTTACCCAACTGGACCTGGAAATGTCTTTTATCGATGAGGAAGATATCTTTACCCTGGTAGAGCAATTGATGCAGGAGATTTTTGCTGGTGGAACCTGCCAGCAGATTAGCATACCATTCCCGCGCTTATCCTATGACGAAGCTATGGAGAAATACGGTAGCGATAAACCCGACCTGCGTTTCGGACTGGAAATTCAGGATATTACCGCAATAGTTAAAGATGTGGACTTCAAAGTTTTTTCTGCTGCAGTAGAGGCCGGTGGAGTCGTTCGGGCTATCAATGCTAAAACCTGTGCTTCATTTAAACGCAGGGAGATTGACGATCTGGGTAAGATGGCAGTGGAGAACGGGGCCCGGGGTATGGCCTGGATAGTAGTGACTGAAAATGAATTAAAATCACCGATTGCTAAATTTTTTAGCGAGGAAAAAATGCAGGAATTACTTACAGCGCTGAGTGCACAACCTGGTGACCTCTTGCTCTTTGCTGCTGATCAGCCTGATGTAGTAGCCCGGGTTCTAGGTAACTTGCGCCTGGAACTAGGTAAGCGACTTAAGCTTATAGATGAAGGCCAATTGAATTTCGTCTGGGTAGTGGATTTCCCCCTGTTAGAATATGATGCGGAAGAGAAACGCTATGTAGCAGTGCACCATCCCTTTACCTCCCCCCGGGTAGAGGATTTTGATTTACTTGATAATTCTCCCGGTGAGGTTAAGGCCCGGGCTTATGACCTGATACTTAATGGTACTGAAATAGGAGGGGGAAGCATTAGAATACACCGCCGGGACTGGCAGGAAAAAATGTTTTCCTTACTGGGCTTGAGTCAGGAAGAAGCCGAGGATAAATTCGGTTTTTTGCTGGAAGCTTTTCAATACGGTACTCCTCCCCACGGGGGCATAGCCTTTGGTATTGATCGCCTGTTAATGATAATGGCTGGTCGGCAAAGCATACGTGACGTTATTGCCTTCCCCAAAACCCAGAGTGCCTCCTGTCCCATGACTGAGGCGCCTTCCGGAGTAAGCCCCAGACAGCTGCGGGAGCTGGCTTTGAAGATAAGAGAGAAGTAACATAAATGCCAGAAATGGTGCATAGTGGTGTATAGTAGCTTCTTGAAGAAGTATATAATCTGTGCTATATTCTAGTTAGCAAAAGTAAACTTTAAAAAGTTGAAACCCCTGCTGTGTACGTGTGATTAGCCGTTAAGTTTTTGCCAACACCAAAAACCAGGGAACCTGCCTCTGGGCGAGGCTGTATACCCACCTATCGGTGGGAAACATTAATCGCGCAGGAGGGTACCCACCTGCGATGCAGGTTTAAACTACGGCACCACGGCTCGGTGGGGTTTTGTTTTTTCCGACATCCGACATCTGACATCCGACTTCAGAAAACGGTGGTAATTTCATGCAGGAAGTGTTTTGCCGGACCGCAGCATTACTAGGTAATGAAGGGCTTAAAAAATTGCAGCAAAGCTCCGTGGCCATCATAGGCCTGGGAGGAGTAGGTTCTTATGCCGTAGAGGCTATAGCCCGTTGTGGTGCAGGGTCAATAATTATAGTTGATGCTGACCGGATTGAAGCCAGCAACATAAATCGCCAACTACCAGCACTGCATTCTACTCTGGGTCAGTATAAAACTGATGTAGTAGCTGCTCGTTTACAAGATATAAATCCGCTGCTAAAAGTTTATAAACATACCTGCAGATATAACCACCAGACCAGCAATCAGATTTTAATAGAAAAAGTAGACTATGTTATAGACGCTATTGATTCCCTGCCTGATAAGGTTCATCTCATTAAATCCTGCCTGCAGAAAAACATTCCTATTATAAGTTCCATGGGTGCGGCGCGAAGACTTGATCCCAGCATGTTAAAGGTGGCGGATATCAAGGATAGCCAGGTTTGTCCTATGGCACGCCGTTTAAGAAGGGAACTGCATAAAGAAAACATATATTCGGGATTCAAGGTAGTATTTTCCCTGGAGCCACCACTTAAACCAGATGGCGACAGTGCCGAATTGGGAAGCATAGTTATGGTTCCAGCCACTGCCGGCTTACTCCTGGCCTCCGTGGTTATTAACGACCTGCTGGCTTAAGAGTAAGGGGTAAGAGGTAAGGGGGAGAGTAGTATATGCAGTCAACTCAGGAAACGCTTATGCAAATATACCAGACCCTGTTGGAGCACTTGGGGTCACGGGGGTGGTGGCCGGCAGATTCTCGCCTGGAGGTTATAATCGGGGCAGTTCTCACCCAGGCTGTAGCCTGGAAAAATGTAACCCGGGCTATCAACAATCTAAAATCAGCCCATCTAATTAATATAAATGCCATTCTAAACATTAATGAAGAGGATTTGGCTCAATGTATTAAGCCCGCCCTTTACCACCGGCAGAAGGCCAGGAAACTAAAAGCACTTATGACTTTTATAGCTAGAGAATATAATAGTGACCTGGATCTGATGTTTGCCCAGCCACTTCCCGTACTACGGGAAAAGCTTCTGGCGGTATGGGGGATTGGGCCGGAAACGGCTGATTCAATTCTGCTCTATGCTGGTGATAAACCGGTTTTTGTAGTTGATACCTATACCAAAAGAATTTTTTATCGCCTGGGTATGGTGGATGAAAATATTTCTTACCAGGAAATGCAAGAATATTTTCATAATAATGTACCCCCTAATCTCTATATCTATAATGAATATCACGCGCTGCTGGTGGGACTTGGCGCCAATTATTGCAAGAAGAGCAGACCCGGTTGCAGTCAATGTCCCTTGCTAAAATTATGTAAATATTTGACTCACTTGCAGGAAAAATACTGAAGGAGGTAGAATGAATGTCATACTGGGATAAAGAAAAAGAATGTATGCCCCGTAAAGAGCTGGAAGAACTACAGCTTAGACGGTTGAAGGAGACAGTTTACCGGGTTTATACTTTTGTCCCTGCTTATAAAGAAAAAATGGATGAGGCTGGAATTAAACCTGAAGATATCAAAAGCCTGAAGGATTTGCAGAAACTACCTTTTACGACCAAACAGGATTTACGAGATAACTATCCCTTTGGGTTGTTTGCTCTACCCATGAGTGAGGTAGTAAGAATCCATTCCTCTTCAGGTACCACCGGTAAACCTACCGTAGTAGGCTATTCCAAAAAGGATATTGATATCTGGTCGGAATTAATGGCCCGGGCTTTGACCAGCGCAGGGGCAACCCGTTATTCGGTAATTCAAAATGCCTATGGGTATGGGCTATTTACTGGAGGCCTGGGCATTCATTATGGGGCAGAAAAGATAGCTGCCTCGGTAATACCTAGTTCCGGTGGGAACACCAGAAGACAGATAATGCTGATGCAGGACTTCGGAACCACGGAATTAACTTGTACACCCTCTTATGCCTTATTTATGCACGAGGTCATGCAGGAAATGGGAATAGAACCGTCGGACCTTAAACTTCGCGCCGGCATATTTGGAGCTGAACCCTGGTCGGAAAACATGCGTCGGGAAATCGAGCATAAACTGGAAATAGATGCCTATGATATTTATGGATTAAGTGAGATTATTGGACCGGGAGTGGCGATAGAATGTGCTAATAAGCAGGGGCTGCATATTGCGGAAGACCATTTCCTGGCAGAAATAATTGACCCCGTAAGTGAAGAAGTTTTAGATGATGGTAGTCAGGGGGAACTGGTCATAACAACCATTAGTAAAGAGGCCCTGCCCATTATACGTTACCGTACCCGCGATCTGACCAGTCTGGATAAAAACGTATGTCATTGTGGGAGAACCCATGTCAGGATGCAAAAGGTATTGGGTCGTTCTGACGATATGGTTATTATCCGGGGAGTAAATGTTTTCCCATCAATGGTAGAGAGTGTACTATTAAATATCCCCGGGGTAGAACCACATTACTTGCTGATTGTAGACCGCAAAGGCAACCTGGATCAACTGGAAGTGCAGGTGGAGGTTTCCGAGCAGCTATTCAGTGATGAGGTTAGAAAACTGGAAGAATTAGGTGCTATAATTGCTAAAGAGATGGAAAGTGCACTGGGGGTTAATGCCAGAATTCGCCTGGTAGAACCCAAGTCGATAGAAAGAAGCGAAGGCAAGGCAAAGAGAGTCATTGATAGGAGAAATATTTAAGGAGGTAGACTATATGGCCAAGCAGATATCAGTTTTTCTTGAAAATAAGGCAGGCCGTCTCTCGCATGTTACCCGGGTACTCGGGGATGCTGGAATAAACATTAGAGCCCTCTCCATTGCCGATACATCCGATTTCGGGATCCTGCGTATTATTGTTAATGACCCGGCTCGAGCCTACCGCATACTAAAGGATGCCAACTTCACCGTTAGTGAAACCGAGGTCATAGCAGTTCAGGTATCTGATTCACCCGGAGGGCTGGCTGCGGTACTGGAACAAATGTCGGAAGCCAACCTTAATATTGAGTATTTATACGCTTTTTTGGGTACCTCGGAAAACGATGCTCTGGTAGTTTTTAAAGTTGAAGATATGGACAAAACCTGTATAACTTTTAAAGAAAAGGGGATAAAGTTTATTGATGAAAAACAGCTCTATGAGCTGTAGAGGATTTTGGAGTGCCTTGAATAAGGCACTCCAAATATTTGGAATTTACCGTTTTTATCCTTCATATTAATTACAATCATCATCTTAATTTTTTATTCTAATTATCACATCTTATCTGTAATAAACATTAATCAAAATATTCTTCCCAAAGTATTTCCAGCAGTATTCGCGGTTTAATTGTACCAATTTTTGCAAAATTGAGACAAAAAGGAGGTGAAATAATGAAAAAGGTTATTGGTCTTGGTCTCCTTGTAGCAATATTTTTCGCAATATTCGTTCTATTGCAAGATTACCTGGGGGCCAGTGCGTTCTATATGGCAGCGATAGCAATGGCTATGTTTACAGTACTGGGACCCTTTGGAGACTATCTGAAAACTGCTATTGCCATGTTAATAGGGGTGGTTGTGGCACTGGCCGGTATGATAGTTCTGGCAACTCAAATGCCCTTACCGCCGGATAATCTGCTCTTTGTTGCTCTCGTTTCGGGTGTGTCGCTTTTCCTGCTGGTATTAATATCTACGGCAGGTATGCGAATAGATGCCATGTTCCTTGGGTGGGCAGCTTATTTTGCTGCAGTGTTTGGCACTTATACAACCGACACTCCGGCTATGGCAACTGTAGCATTGCCGGCTGCAGTAGGAGTAATCGTATCTTTATTGCTGGGACTTTTTATGTCACTCCTGGTGATGAAAATCGCTATGGCAGTAAATCAGTAAGCAGGGGAAAGGGGGGATAAGATTTGTTGAAACGCAGTAGGTTTAGAAATTTTATAATTCTCTTAACGGCTATGATGCTAATGTTAGCACCGGTTGCCGGAGTCTATGGACAGGACGGTAGTCCTGGAGTTATCCAGGACAACGAACTGGTCATTACCCAACTGGGAGATAACGGGCAAATAGAGAGTATACAGGTGCTAAATAATCTGCATTTTGCCGGCGGGGGCGTTTCAACCATAGAAGATGGTAAAAACTACAGTGTAACCTCGGTACGCAACTTGTACAGCACACAGAAAATCGGGCAAAAAGATAATAGCTTGAGCGTAAAAACTTCTGGCACTGCGGAAGATTTGTACTATCTGGCCAGTATTGACAAGAAAGAAATTCCAAGGATAAAAATGCCGGTCAGCGTTCAGGTTGACTATTTTCTCGATGGTCAAAAAGTAAAGCCATCAAACATCTATGGTAAAAGTGGTCATTTGAAGATTGTTTGTAACCTGGAAAATACTACCGGCGTAGAACAGGAGATTGAATACCAGGATTCCAAGGGGAATCTGGCTAAAAAACAAGCTACTGTTTTTACGCCCTATGTTGTTTCTCTGTCGGGTTGGGAATTTGATAATCGGAAATTTTCGAACATAAAGGCTCCCGGGGTTGCAGGGGAGTCGCCCGAAGGGGTTATGGTCAATGTACAAGGGATTACTCAGGTAAACTGGAGCGTTCCTCTGGTACCGCCCAAGTATCCTGCCAAGCAGTATACGGTTCTGGAAGCGGACGGGAAACATATGGAATTACCCAGTTTTAAAATTGCAATTATTCCTATAGTACCTACAACTGCTGAAATTGACAACATACCAACCATTCATGAAAGTTTTCTCAAACTCTATGACGGCTTTGACCAGATTCAAAACGGTGTTGGCGCCAGGGAAAAAGATGCTACCCTGTTATTTGGTCTGGGTGCTGTTAAAGATGGAGCTGAGAAGTTGAGTGGTGGTTTGGGAAGCCTGATTGATAAAATGAAGTTGATCAGGTTTGGTATAGCTAATCCCGCTTTTAATGCTGCAACTTATAATGCCGATAAGGGGGCGGATGCCAAAGGTAATACGCCCGGGCTAAGAGATGCAGTAGGTCTGTTACAAGCCGGGGTTGAGGAGCGTGCCCTCCCTGCTTACAAACTTCAGGCAATGATACTGGGTATGTTAGAGCAAAGTATCGGTAAAAGTGGAGAGGCTGTTCAAGAACCCAACGAAAGTACCACGATATTGAATGATGTTGCTTACCTGAAGAGCCAGGTTCCGGCACCACAGCAAAAAATCATCAGTGATACCATTGAACCCAAACTTAATCGTCTGGCCAAGAACATCAGTGTATTTAGCAACGGCGGTAACATACTTACCTCTTCCGGTTCCATGCCATTTCCGGCCAGTGTAAAGGCACTGGAGGAAGGCAGTACCTCAACCCTGGCTGCGTTAAACAAAATCGATGGTGGCCTGGCTATGATGGAACTGGGTATGGGGCCAGTGGATAAGAATGGTAAACCGGTTAAAGTTATGATGAATGGTCAACCGGGTACTATTCTTTATGCTCTTGCTTACATGCAGGAATCCATAGATGGACAGTTGGTACCGGGAATAACTAAACTGCAAGACGGAGCAGGTAAAATAGGCACCGGCGCCGGTACTGCTAAAGAGGCCATCAGTGGTGGTCTGGCAACATTTGAATCAGTCCCTGCCATAGTTTCAGCTCTGCAGGAAAATGCCGGCAAGGCTGATACTTTCCTGGGCAAACCAGAGGGAGCAACCGGAACTGTAGCTTATGTCTTCCAGACTCCGGAGGTAAGTAAAGAAGCTAATGCTATGAAATATGGATTGGGTGCTTTGGCCGTAGTTTTAATACTATTGACAGCGCTCGGAAGACCGCCCAAACAAGCGTTTGAAGCCCCGGTTGAACATGCATAAAAATGATTGGAGGAATTATAACATGAAGAAGAAATGGATATTAATGTTAGCTGTAGTAATGTTGTTTGCGTTTACCGCCGGTGTAGTAGCAGCACCTGCTGTGCAGGAGATTACTGCCAATTTGGCCAACGATGTTAAGATTACCCTGAATGGAAATGCCTGGACTCCGAAAGATGCTGATGGTTCTACTATGGTCCCCATTTTATACCAAGGTCGTACCTATTTACCTGTAAGAGCTGTTGGAGAAGCTCTTGGACTTAAAGTTGATTGGGACAAAGATACTCGTACCGTGATATTGGGTGAAGCTGCGGTAAAACCCGAACCTAAAAAAGAAGAACCGAAAGTAGAACCAAAGAAGGAAGAGCCGAAAGTAGAACCTGTTAAAGAAGAGCCTAAAAAAGAAGAACCAAAGCCAGCTGCCGAGTTAGCCATTAGCCCAGCTGGATCCGATTACAACAAGAATAAAGAAGTCGATGTACCTATTAACATTACCTGGGGCAGCGCAACCAAAATTACTGCTATTAACGGATCAGCCATGGGTGGTGCTCTAAAACTTAATCTTGTAGAGGGTACTCACTATGCAGTTACAGATAATGGAGACGGCACTGGTGTACTAACTATTAAGACTGCACTTACCAGTTTATTACCTATCCCCATTACTGCGGTTCCTGACGGCACCGAACTGACATTAACCATTAAATTTGACCAGGGCGAAAAGACTTTCGTTATTAAGGTAGTCAGCTAAAAACATAACTAAACATACCTTAACCCGGAGTTATAAAACACTCCGGGTTTTTCTTTTAATGGTCAAGTTTGATTTTTCGGATTGTAAAACCGATAATAGTTCGAAAGAATAAGTTAATTTAAGGAGAATTTGGGATGTTTGAATACAAGGGGCATGTTCATATACATTCCCGCTACTCCGATGGCGGTGGCAAAGTTAAGCAGATAGCGGCGTGGGCAGCCAAAGCGGGACTTGATTTTATTGTACTTACCGATCACTGCAACCTGGATGGGTTATATGAAGGCGAAGAGGGATATCAGAGCGGGGTGCTGGTAATGATAGGCATGGAAGTTAATGACGAGTGCAATCATTACCTGGCCCTGGGGGTAAAAGAAGTGGTTGCTAATAATGATTTGAACCCTCAGGCGGTAATTGATGAAGTTAACAGCCAAAAAGGTATTGGTATTATTGCCCATCCCTTTGAAAAAGGCTCCCCTTACTATCAGAAAGGTCGTACTTATGAATGGAAGGATTGGAGCGTTTCTGGTTTCCAGGGTATTGAAATTTGGAACTACTTATCCCAGTTCCGCGATGCCTGTACCAGTATTTTAAAAAGCATTTACCTTTTGTTCAATCCGGTAGCCGGGCTAAGCCGACCGTGTTCCCGAGCTTTAAATACCCTGGATCAGTTACAGGCCAGGGGGCAAAAAGTTTTCGCCTACGGGGGTTCTGATGCCCATGGCATAAGAATTAAAGTAGGTCGGATACCAGTAAGGGTTTCGCCTTATTACCTGTGTTTTAAACTGATTAATATGCACATTCTTTGTAAAAGAAAATTATCGGGTAATCTGCAATTGGATAAAGAACAGATATATGAAGCCTTAAGTGAGGGACGTTCCTGGATTGCCTGTGATTATTACCAGCCCAGTGACGGGTTTCGCTTTGAACTGCATAATGATAACGAATCCTGGCCGGTTGGAAGTTCGGTTAAATTTACAGCGGACCTGAAGTTTACTGTTAAAACACCAGCTCCAGCCAGGGTAGTGCTGCTACATAATGGTCGTTACCAGGAAGTAAGTCAGGGAAAAAGTCATTTCTTTACCGATCTCCAACCTGGGGTATACCGGGTAGAAGCCTATCTTAAAGACAAATACCGCTACCGCCCCTGGATATACACCAATCCCATTTGGATTAATTAAAAAATTACATCTAACTTGAGTAAATATGGAGCTGAGTGCCGGGGAGCAATTAAGGTTGCTGCTTCAGAAATCTCCTAACCCCTTAAGCCTTTAAGCCTTACCTTCATAAAATCTATTAAACAAATATTAATCCGCGTGTTCCGTTTAAGAATCCGCGTCCTCCGCGTCAAAATACCCCTCACCCCTCACTACCCATGACCCGGGGTTCAGTTTTACCCGGAGGCAAATAATTTGGAAGTCATATAAAATATGGGACTGTTGATTCATTTTTATTTGACGCTAATAATCTATACATGGTCCCCATTCCCAATGGGCAAGGGTTATCAGCAAATTTTGACTTTGTGGATGCGAAAAAACTCATAAGCTACTATTTTCACAAAGAAGGGTATTGACAAGAAAAGGTAGAATAAAGTGGTATGAAGTGGGGAGAAGTGGAGCACAATCCCAAATTTATTTGATAGGGTGAAGAAGGATGTTCCTGGGTGAATACCAGCATTCTCTGGATTCAAAAGG